>CBCTHD010000094.1:0-7664 GCA_965146615.1 uncultured Clostridia bacterium | reverse complement strand
TTCCTTCCGGCGAAATCATACGTTCCTGTAAAGTTGCATACCGCCGCGCCCGGCTGTATACCAGTTCACTGTATTGAGAAAAATCTTGGTTCACTCCTGCGAACTTCTGCCCGGCTTTTCCCTCGGCAAACACCCGCACAATGTCCACCATCATCGGCTGGATGACAAAGCTATTGTAATAGTCCATATGCAGCGGCGCTCCGTCGCCATACATCCCATCGCCTTTATACCACTGCATGAACTGACGCAGCGCATACTGAATCCGCAGCATATCATATTCTTTCTCTCCCAGCAAATAAAGAGCTGTTTCTACCATCGCGCTAAACAGCAGCCAATTACTTTCTCCCGGAATAATAGCCCGGCTTTCTTTCAGCGCGGCAATCAAATTGCATTTTACCCGTTCTTCCAGCGGTTCTACCAAAACCCGAGGTGCACGCACCAGGGCATGCGCCAAAAATGCAGCGTCTACCAACGGCTGTGCCTGTTCCTGTACGCCGAAATTCATCCGGTCCGGGGACATCGGATCCGTTGCCGCATCAAGACACGCCAACGCCTTGTCTCGCATTTCTTTTTGTAATTCCGCTTCCGTTTCCTCCAGCCCTTCTGCTTCTAACCACGGCGCAATTCCACAGAGCGTTCTGCCAAACGCCTCTAAATGTGCATATGGCGTCCGGTCAAAGTCTCTCTGCTCCACCGGCATTTGTTGGCGTAGTCTTCGCTTAGATAATGACTCCATTACTGGGGACGCTATGCGCAGCATTGTTTCTAACCAATATTGTCTTGTTTGTTTCTGTTCCATCGTTTTTTCCTCCTTTTTTTTACCAATATGGATTCCATTTTTTACTCATACGAACCAAACCTTCCAGATAGAAATAATCGCCCCATATACAGCATTCATTGTCTCCGCAGCCGATCCCTTCCTTGCCTGGTCTGGTCTTTTTGACATATACCCCATGCGCCAGCAGTCCGTTTGATTCTTTCGGCGTTTGATACTCCTTCGACAAATGCATCAAGATGTCTCCTGCTGCCTTTTGATAGATTTGTTTGTGTTCGTCTTCTGCCGACAAATGTTCCGCCAACTCCAACAGCCCGCACGCAATAATTGGTGCCGCTGAGGAATCCCGCTCATCCTTCTCTCCTGTAAAGATCAAATCCCAGCAGCATACATGGTCGCTGGGCAGACGGTTCAGGCAATAATTTGCTACCCGTTTTCCCATCTCCAAAAACGCCGGATCCCTCGTGTACCGGTAGGCAACTCCCAGACCATAGATGACCCACGACTGCCCCCGCGCCCAGCACGATTCATCATTGTATCCCTGTCCCTGGCTTCCCCGTCCCGGTTCTCCAGTGACTTCGTCTATTTGAAACTGCTGAAATGTCGACGCGTCATCACGCACCATATAGTGGCATACCTGCGTGATATGCCTCAGCGCTTTGCTGTAATAGCTATGGTCTCCTGTCACCTGCGAAGCCCAAAACAACAGCGGCAAATTCATACAACAATCTATGATAAAGGCTCCTTGCCGGTCTGTATCCCGCACCTGAATGATACCCGCACCCTCACTGAATCGTTGGGATAGCTGCTGCGCCGCGCGAATTCCCAGTTTCTTCGCTTTTTCTGCCCCTGTGATTTTATATTGTGCCACTATCGACGGTGTATATAGAAATCCAATATCATGATGCGACAACGTCTGAAACCGTTCCAGTCTCTCTAAATAATCATCAAACTGCGCTTCTGCCACTGCACGAAATACTTCGTTCCCTGTCAGTTCATAACTCAGCCACAGTATTCCCGTCCAAAATCCTTCCACCCAGTCGTTCCCGTTCTTCTGTTTCCCATACCGGAGGTTTTCACTCGCTGCTGTGGGATACGCATGCACATACTCCCCTAAATGCTCCCATACCTTTCCGGTTGCCCATTTTACTGCTTCTTGCACAAACGTCGGCTCATACCCGTACTGCTCTGCATTTTTCACCGTCTCCAAAACCACTCTTTGTGTATCTTTCACATCCCGCTCCCCTTTCTTTTTATTGTGAGGCAACTGACATCGACCCTTCCATCCAGAGGACGGAAGGGTCAATGTATTTATTTTATCAAACGATATAAAATTTTAGCACATTCAGCGCGTGTAGCAGGTTCCTCAGGGCGAAATGCTCCACCGCTATCTATCACGCCCGCTCCACCTAGCTTTTTTACACTTTCCAACGCATAGGGTGCAATTATCGCTTCATCCATAAACACTATATCTGTTCCTTCGCTGTTCTCTCCTACATACAGTGTGCGGTCACACAACACCGCCAAGTCCTGTCGGCTCACATTTTGCCCTAAATCAAATATTGTCGGCGAAATCCCCTGCACAATCCCCGCCTCATAAGCAGCGGCGATATATGGCCTTGCCCAATGCCCTGCCGGTACATCTGTAAACGGCAGTTCTGCCTGTTCTATCGGTTGCAGCCCTTTTGCTAAAACGAGCATCTTCACTGCTTCCTCCCGGCTCACTTGCTGCTCCGGCGCAAAGTTTTGCGGCGACACCCCGTTGACAATTCCCGCTTCAACGAGATAGTCTATCGCTTCAGCAGCCCATGGTGCTTGGTTTGTGACGTCTTCAAAATATTGACTTTTTCCTTGCGGCGCCGGAGTGTTGTCCGCAGACGAAGTCGGACTTGACACAGGTGTGCTTGCAATTGAAGCGCCTCCACCGCCCCCTCCGCCGCCGTGTACCGGCGGATTGACCGTGGGCTGCGGGGTTGGGGTTACCGTTTCTCCACCTTCTTCTATCGGTTTATCGCCAAAATATAAGTATGCGCCTGCCTGTTTGAACGGTATTGTTTCTCCGTTTAGTGTAACAACGTCAATCTTTCGGTCCACACGCACCGTTATATTTTGAATATTAAAATCTTTCTGGGAAGTGGAAACTGCCATTGTGGTCGAGGAAAACTCAATACCTAGATCTTGTACCTCCTGCAAAGATTTCAGCAAAACAGAATATCCACCCTCCATGCGCTGACGAATTTGCGTGCCGCCCTGCATCAGAATCCGCGTTTTGTTTCCATTACCATTTTGTTCCACATAATTAAACAGTGCATCTGTCCGGTAATCTCCATAGTTGCGTAATTTTTGCTGTCCGAAATCATGTACCATATAATACTGTGCCTGTGACTTAGCGCTTTGATCCGGATTGTCAATGCGGATTTCCATAGCCGAAGCGCCTTTATCCTGCACATCGGAAACAGCGAGCGGCGTTGTTTCCACTGCTGCATCTTCTCCCGCGCGAACAGGATACAGCACGGTATTATACACGGCAGGACCCGCCGTCTCTTGTTCATACACAGCATATTTTACATTTTGTACCAGATGGCTGTTGCCTTCGGAATATAGTCCGTCCGTTTTCACGGTTACCGTTTTGTTCTCCATCGAATCCTGTGCGATGATAAGATTTGCTTCCCCTTCAAAATTGGTGTACAACTGACCGGTTACTGCATCCGTCTCAATATTCGCCGTGGGCATAAAATGCCAGTCCTGGCTGTAGGTATTGACATTGTTATTTTTAGGCACCAGGTAATCTGATACGATATAGTATCCCGGCTTGATAAAGACAACAGCGCGGTCAAACGTTTGCGCATCTTGCACGTTTTGGGTTCCCATACTAGAAATATCAAATGCGCTGTTGCTTCCCCAAAGATTAACGTAACCCCTATCTACTCCTTCAGCAGGGGCAGTTTGATCCTTTCCATTCATATTGACCGTATTGTGCATGAAGCTGCTTTTCAGTCTGGTGCCATATGGATCGCCCGATGTATAGGTATAGTACAGGGGGTCTATTAGCAAATAGTTTCCATAGGCAAACATGATGATATTGCCGTCATCCCGGTGGCAATGCGTTACATTTTCATTGAAGGAATTCATTAAATATAGGTCGTTTTCTCCCCATCCTGTACGCATTACCATACGTTTGTCAATCGGATACATGACGGACCTTGTCGGGTCTTGGATTCCCTCTGCACCATCTGTTCCCGCGTACAGCAAATAGTCATCAATCAGCGACTCATCATCCGCAAGCTGCCGACCTCCCAACAAAAACTGGGATTTATAATCGGTTCTATGGTTGCCACCATCCCCCATTTGATTGTCCACATAACCTGGTCCTGTCATATGCATGACATAACGAAGTCCCGTTGCAATGGTATTTTTAAGTTCCGGAGAAATGGGCATACTGGCTTCCTCAGTTACCCCCATATTTTCATTGATCTGTACCCATCCTGCCTGCCCCTTATAAACATTCGCCACATAACCTAGTCCGCCTTCTATACCGGATCCATCTGCTTTCACAGAAGCCGTGACGTTCACGTCCGAATAATGGCGAATCATTTCAGCCCACTCATAGTGCTGGCGAAATTCATAAAAATAAACATTGAGATGGTTAAATCCACTAATAATATACGTCGTCCCATTGCGCCCTGTCGGCGTAGCTCCAGTTAGATAGTTGCCCATCTGCCACATATATTTTGTGATTGCTGTCCAAATTTCCGTGTTCATATGCTCGCTTGTACATAAGTTAAACAGTCCTTTGCTCATTGCCTCGGAGCGGCATGATACATCCAGCCATTGCTGCAAATCAAAGCCTGGTTCATCCCCGCGTTCGTCCAGCAAATGCACCAGCTGTTTGATAGCGATAAATGCATAATGCTCATTGTCCTCTGCTGCGCTGAGATATCCTTCCACTGGATAGCTCCACCAACGTGCAAACCGCGCAATTTCCTCCGGAAACCGGTGTCCGCAGATTGCTTTTCCAGAAACAGGATCTTGAATGGGATAAATGGTCCGCGTCGGCAAATAGCCGATCGCTCCATCTCCATACCAAGAGAAAATCAGATGGTCCAGCCCCGTTCCGTTTGGTCCATAATAAGTCTGTTCCGCTTCCGGCCAGCCGTAGTTGGAGATGGAAAATGCCGCCACTTGCATATCACCTGTGTTTCCTTTCTGTCCAATATTTTCCCCATACAGTCGTATCACAGCATTGGAAAGATTGGCATCCGCCGAAAACCCCGACATGTCAAACTGAATTAAACCACGTTTGGTGTTTTTATCCGCCGGGACATTAATCGTTTTCCCCTTGGCATCTTTTCCCACACCAATGGAGCTGACACTTTCCTCCACTAAAAACGTGTCCTCCATCCCATAAATTTTGTTATGGTTTTCACATGGCGATACATAGGTATCGTCCGTTGCTACAATAGATGTGGTTACACCATCAATCGTAACCTCCAGCTTGGGAGGCTGACCGCCCTCCTTATTGCGGCTGTCAAATTTCGCGACGGACCCATCCTTTTTCAATCCAATCAAATAGACCGTCAACTTTTCATTTGCTTCCCGCAGGTTTTTTAAGGTTGGCTCCATATTGAGAATAACTTCACCTGGCTCCGATGGAACCGTAATGATGTCCAACGGCGTAATGTTAGAATTGGTATTCCAGTTTAAGTCATATTCCAGCATTTGGCTGGACAGCATAGCTTGCCGCGTAAATTCCGGCTTTTCTGAGGGAATACGCATTCGTTTATCGCGAAAATATTGCAGCCACTCCTCTTTTGCCAGCTCATAATTTTGCTGTTGCACCGCTGCCTTTACAGGCGCCAATTCCGCAATACGTTCATAATCCAGCGTGCCGAAATTGGTCCATTGTCCATTATCGTATTTTCCAAAGAAATCTTCATCACTCATGTAATCCGGGTCCTGCCACTCTGCCAGCTTTGCATAGGCGACATCCCTATCATAGTCATAAATTTCTGTTTGCTGTATAGGACCTGCCGCCTCTGCTGCAACAGTTGGCGGGTCGGCGGGCGCCGTTTCCAGCGACGCCTCTTCTCCCGCAGCCGAAACCATTACAATGCTCAAAAGTACCGCACTGAGCAACAGACAAAACAGTTTCTTAATATGTTTCATTGTATCGCCTCCTCTAGTCCGGTAATATGCCACATAAAATTTTGGCACTTTCCGCACGGGTGGCAGCGTCCTGCGGATGGAACCCGCCGTCCGGCAATCCATTGATAATTCCGCAGCGCTGCATGTTATCTACACTTTCCTGGGCATAAACAGCAATCGCATCTGCGTCGATAAAACTGAATGTTTCCTCAACCGGCTGTATGCGCCGTCCTGTTTTCTCTAAGGCACGGTCGCACAAGACTGCCAAATCCTGCCGTGTTATTGGTTGCTCAAGACCAAATTCCGTGTCCGATATACCACTAACGATTCCCATTCGATATGCCGCCGCTATATAGGGTCTTGCCCAATGGTTTACCGGTACGTCGGTAAACGGAATATCTGCTGCAGCGTTAGGGGAAATCCCCAAAGACAGTGTCAACATTTTAACAAATTCCCCACGTGAAACCGAAGCATCCGGATTGAAATTTCCCAGTTGATCCCCGTTCACAATTTGTTTTTCATAGAGTGTGTTGATATATTTCTCCGCCCAGCCTGATACATCAGGAAAATAACGCTGCTGCTCTTTTCCATCGTTGGCTTGTGTCGGAATATAGGGAATCGTGCCGGCATTGCTACCGGATGCCCTGTTTCCACTGTCGCTGCCGCCACTACCGCCACTACTGCCGGTACTCGTTCCTCCAGTACCGTAGCTGACGCCCTGTACCGTAATTTGGTAGGTTTTCGTCACGTCTCCCGCCGTCAGTGTCAATGTGACCGGTGTATTATGCTGCGGCTGGAATATTGTTACCAGATAGCTGTCACCAGACGGCTCTGCAGCGATTGAAACCAAGTCCGTACGGCTGGAGGTCCAGGTAAATTTGCTGCCATAAACAGCACCTATAGCCGGCACGGTGAAATTCTGTTTCACCAACCCGGTAGGAACCGTCACTTGCGCGAAATCTTCCTGCGCACAAAATACATCAGACGGTTCAAAAAAGACTTCTATTTCCATGAGATGTACTGCCTCTTCCGCCATGATTTTTTCCGTGACCGACAGCCGCAGGTAGCGATATCCGGTATCTGT
Source organism: uncultured Clostridia bacterium (assembly GCA_965146615.1). GTDB lineage: Bacteria > Bacillota > Clostridia > RUG12999 > RUG12999 > JAAWTG01. The sequence continues at coordinate 660 of CBCTHD010000094.1, read as the reverse complement.
ATCTAATGTCAGTTCTCGGGTTTGCAAATCCGCCCCCGTATGCACGGTTTGCCAATTTCTTCTATCCTCTGAAACACTCATTTCATAGGAGGCGACATTATAGGGCGCGCCTTCTACAATACGCACTTTGTTCCATCTGCTGTCTTCCATATCCAAAATCACATCAAAGCGTTTCTCCAATCCGGTGCTGCTAAAGCCCCTGTTTAGGCTGCCATCGGTAATGTAATCGACGCTGCTGCCCTGCGCGGCTTGTACGCCTGAAACGCTCACTTTATTGTTCAGTGCCGCATTGTCACTGTTCACACCGACAATCGTAACCGTTTCAGGTGGAAATGCCGGTGTGGCAGAAAACCAAGCCGCGTTGTCAAACGTTACCACCGGCGTAATGACAACCGGAACGGTTTCATAGGCTGCAGGGCGGGAAATTAAGTTTCCTTTGCCGTCAAAATAGCCTGCGGGTTCTGTTTTCCAAGAAATTGAAGCGCCATATTGCTTTATCGACTGTGGGAATTCCAAATTTCCGATTACAAAGTCTTCATTTTGTCCATTCATGTAATCTATTGATTCTACAATGCTCGCTGTCGCATTTTTCAGCGCATGCGTTGTCGTATAACAGCGTACGCGTTCCAAGACCACCGTATTTGTACCAAGGGATTCCAT
>CBCTHD010000093.1:0-7742 GCA_965146615.1 uncultured Clostridia bacterium | reverse complement strand
TCTGCATTTTTTGAGCCGTTTATGACCTGTCCGTTTACAAATACAACCGGAGTTGCGGTTTTGTATCCGTCCGACAGTGTAACTGTAAAGGTGAAATCTTCTCCGCTGTCAACCGTTGTATTTGTGGGGAATACGCTGTAGCCCGTACCGTCATTGAGTATAATGCTGAATGTTTCCTTTTTCACATGATAAATATTTACGATTGTATCGGCAGATATATTTTTTATGCTGTAGAAGTACGTGTTTTCTTGCGTCTGTGTTGCGCCAAGCATAATGCCGTTTGCCAAAACGGTCATTTTGTCTGAACTGTAACCGTCTTCCACACTTATGCTAAGAGAAACATCTTCATTCTGGTTCACTTTTATATCCGCCTGTGAAGTCAATTCGCTTCCGTTATAGTATACCTTATAGCCTTCGCCGGAGGATGGCAGTGTTACGGTATAGCTTGTATTCTCCAGAATCACTGCATACAGATATACTGTTGCGCCATCCTCTCCGGTAAGACCGGTTGTGATTTCCTGTCCGTCGCTGTAATAAACTGCATCGCTTCCTGATGCAACAGACCAGCCCTTAAAGGAATATCCTTCAGGTACGGAAATGCCCAATGCGTCCGCTTTCGGCAAAAGGAAACTTTGCCCATAGGCGGCGTCTACTGTAGTCGAAAGGGTTTGCGTTCCATTCACAAAAGCTACGGTATAGTGCACAGGCTCCCACGCAGCATATAAATCAAATTCAGCGGAAACGCTGTCCCATGTGTTCGTTTGGTAATACTCTGACAAAGACATGTCTGCATTGTAGACCAAATTGCCGCCTTTGTCTGCCAATGTATAGTAACCTGCAAACTGGTATCCGTATCGGTTTGGTACAATCAGATTGTCTGTCGGCAAAAGTTTGCCATAGGCAACTTCACAGGAAGCAGTACCGGACGAGCCGCCCTCAAAATGGAAGCGCACGGTTGTTTTTGCACCTGTCCATACTGCATAAAGCGTAATTTCAGCATTTTGCGTATCGGCAAGATTTTTCACGTTAGCGCCGTTTGCGTAAGCAAGCTCGCCGCCTGCCGTATAAGACCAGCCGACAAATTGGCAGCCTTCTTTTGTGAAGGTGTTTTCTGCAATTGTAAATGCTTCGTCATAAACCGCTGCGGTAGACGCCATATCACCGCTGCCGCCGTTTGATTCATAGTTCACCGTATATTGAATCGGTTCCCATACGGCATAGAAAATAACGTCCCCGGTGGCAATGGATATTGTTTCGCCGCCGGTATATTCTGCGTCGTCTGAATCGGAGGTTTCTGCCCAGCCGTGAAACACATACCCGGTTCTGGTGGGCATGTTGGAGGTTATGATTGCCTCCGAACCGCTTGTATAAGCGGTTAAGTCCACAGGGGCGTTTACACCGCCGTTTGCATGATAGATGACATGGACGGAGGAAGAGTCGGAAACAACAACCGTAGCGGCACGAGTGACCTCAAATTTATATATTCCGTCTGTCGGCACCGTAAGAACACCGTTTATATATACCTTTGGATTGGTGCCGCTTACGGTAAATTCAGCATACGCACCAAGTATATAACCGTCTGCGGCTATCCCGGAAACCGAATAGCCATCTGCTGTATGCACGGTAACCTCATATTTGATTGGTTCATAGACTGCATAAAGAACCGTATCGTCAGCAGGCATCGTGTAGGGGGAGGATACGATGTCAGCAGCTGTGGCTGTCTCGCTTTCTGCCCATCCGCAGAAAACATATCCATCTTTTTGCGGTACGGCGCTCGTAAGTGTGACCTGACTTCCGGCTGCCGGATAGGATGCGCCGGCATAGGTGTTGAAAACACCGCCGTTTGCATTGTAGGTAAGCGCAGGGTTTTTCTCCCATAGGGCAAACAGCGTTACAAGAGAATTGCCCATGGTAAAGCTGTCATTCGGCTGATATTGCGCCGCAGTGGCATCGGAATTTTCCGACCAGCCGATAAAGGTATAATTTTCACGGCTTGGCACGGTACTGCTCAGCGTGATTGTTTCATCAACATGGAGTTCTATGGCGGACGGCACGCCCTCCCCGCCGTTTGCATCGTAGGTTACAGTATATTTATCTTTTTCGAGCCAGGCGGCATAAATATAGGCTATTTTCCCTTGCTCTGTCACAAGTCCGACAGAATAGGCTCTGTCCGCCGTATACATTGCCCAGTTTTGCTCGTCATAAATATTCCAGCCGACAAAATTGTGGTTGGCATAAGAGATTCCGAGACTTTCAGCAGAAGGCAGCTCCAGCTCTCCATAGGTAACATCATTTAGTGTGCCTACATTTTCGCCCCTGCTGTACAGCTGAATCGTGTAATGAATCGGCGTCCATACAGCATATAGGGTGATGCCCTCCGCTTTATCATATATCATTGCAGAAGAGCAGTTAGCGTTGTAATATTTTATGCCGCCGCCGTCCGGTTCGCTAAAATATCCGCCAAATAAATAACCGGGTTTATCGGGCGCAACAATCACAGGCATCTCGCTGTCATAGGTTGCGGTAACGGTTGCGCTGCCGGAGCCGCCCTGTGCATTTAACACCACATCATATGTATTGGGTGTCCACTTGGCATAAAGCGTGCAATCGCTGTCTATGTCAAAATTCTTTGCAGAGGTGCCGTCGGCATAGTAGTATTGTGTTCCTGCACCGTTTTCACTCGCAAAATATCCGCCGAAGGTATAACCGGTTCTTGTAGGAGGCGTAATAGACGGCATCCCCGAATCGTAGGTTGCTTCCACGCTTTCTGTTCCGCTGCTTCCACCCTGCATATCCAAGGTAACGGAATAGGAATTTGCACTCCACATTGCGTAAAGCATAAGCCCGTCCGCTTTGTCGTATTGTTTTGCGGAAGTGCCGTCGGCATTGTAATACTGTTCACCGCCGCCATTTTGCAGTGTGAAATATCCACCGAAAGTGTAGCCCGTGCGGGTCGGCATTGTAATTTCCGGCATATCGACGTCGTATACTGCCGTAACCGTTCCGCTGCCGGTGCCGCCTGCCGCATCCAATGTAACAGTATAGGAATTTGCACTCCATTTTGCATAAAGCGTTATATCGGAAGTCCTGTCATAGGTTTTCGCGGAATTTCCGTCATAGCTGTAATACTGTTCTCCGGCGCCGTCTGCTTCTGTATAGTATCCGCCGAAGGTGTAACCGGTTCTTGTCGGAGGGGTAATCGACGATAGCCCCAACGTATAGGGTGCCTCCACACTTTCTGTTCCGCCGCTTCCGCCCTGCATATCAAATGTGATGGTATAGGTTTGTAGCCCGCCGTCTGCGGTAATTTCAATATCTCCCGTTACGGCGGTAGCACTGATTACAATCTGTCCGTTTGACGGATTATACACGTAGTCGGTTATTGTGCTGCCGTCCACCGTCACCGTGATAGTGTCCGGCAGCTTGTAGCCCGCCACTGGCGTGAGGACCGCCGCATAAGTGGTTCCATACTGAATCGTTGCACTCCCCGAGGAACTTAGATTTGTGAGATGATTTGTAACATCAAAGATGGATTTATACGGAATACTGCCCACCGAAAGGCTCGGATAGGTGGAGCTGCTCTCGTTGCCTGCGTCATCTTTAACATAGAGATCCGTCAGTTTTGTAAGCAGCAGGGTGGTGTTTGTTCCCGTGTTTGCAAGGGTCGTTGTGAAATACACCGTTTGTCTGTCGTCGGAATAGGTGGTATCGTAGCTAACGCCGGTTCCAATGGATAAGTCCATGGCTGGAAATACGCTGACTGTCACCGCTTCGCTGAATTTCATAGCATATGTGACCTGATCGTCCGGCTTTACATAAGCAGGCAGATTCGTATCCCCGTTTACTGCATAAAGATAGGGTGCCGTGCTAACAGTCGGAGCCGTTGTGTCCCTGATAATCATGCTGAAACCATACATGCCAAAATAAGCGTTGCCGCTGCCTAACTGCTCTGTGCCCTCATACACAATATAAGCCGTACCGGCCGGGATAAGCGACGCGCTTATACTTAAATTCTTTGTTCTGCCACTTACGGAATACTCGACATTTCTGTCACTATAGGTATGCAGGACAGCGTTCGACGCATCATAACAAATGATGTGTAACTCCGCCGTGAGCCTTCTGGAGCCCTGCGCATAAAATCGGCCGGTGGCTTCCACCGTCAGTTCCCCATTGTTTGCGCGAACCACATCCGCGTCGGTCAGTGTAATTTTCTGACGCACGGCAATATCGGTTCCGGTTCTTGCGCCGATGATGTATGTGTCTGACTCTCCCAAATTCAGAAATTTTCCGTAGGAACAGCCGTCTCTCTCCCAATAATCGTTCGATGTAGGCTCGGGATTGAGCAGCACATTTGTGCCGTACCCGTAAGTGCTTACCTCTGCCGCAGCCGTGAGGCTAAGTCCCGAAAATAGGCTGATTACCATAGCCAGGGACAAAAGCACAGCCATTGCCTTTCTTGATTTTTTCATCATTTTTCCACCCCTCGTAGTATTATAGGTATAATTTACTACTATAATTTTACATAGAAATATGATTCGAAAAATCTGTTTGTCGTGAAATGTTCATTTTTTGTCGCAAATGGTTATTTTAGAATAGGAAGCCGGGTAGGTTCTGTGGCATATAGAAACAGAGAGTACCGTTACCGCAAAAAGCGGTAATGGTACTCGCCGGTGTGGTCTAACAGTTAAATTTGTATGGCATGATTACCGTCAGTCTTTAATATCACCATCGGTTGAAAGGACTGTTACCTGCCATGGAATAAATTTTCCGCTTTGCTGCAGCGCAGTTTTAACAGCGTGTTCAATACCGCTGCAGCACGGAACCTCCATTCGCACAATCGTTACGCTCTTGATGTCATTACAGCGGATAATTTCTGTCAGTTTTTCCGCATAATCTGTGTTGTCGAGCTTTGGACATCCAATGAGTGTAATACGGTTTTTGATAAACTTCTCATGGAAATTTCCATAGGCATATGCCGTACAATCAGCGGCAATCAGCAGATTTGCACCGTCAAAATACGGCGCGTGTACCGGTGCTAGTTTAATCTGTACGGGCCACTGGGACAATCTGCTGCTGATTTCAGGCGCTTTTGTATCGACAACATTCTCGCGCTGTATTTTTTTACTATTTGTGCCGGGACAGCCACATGGTAACGCTGCTTTTTTCTGCTGATTCGCTTTTACGGCAGCTTCATCGTATGCGGCAGCTTCACGCTCCACAAAAGTGATTGCGCCTGTCGGACATGTCGGCAGACAGTCCCCCAGGCCGTCACAATAATCGTCACGCAGCAGCTTTGCCTTTCCGTCAACCATTCCGATTGCACCCTCATGACAGGCAGCGGCACATGCCCCACAGCCATTACACTTTTCTTCCTCTATTTGAATAATTCTTCTAATCATTTTAGTGTCCTCCCGCTATTATATAATCTTGATTTTGTGACATTATTATAATATAATAAGGCAAACGAGTCCGTTGTATTTACAACAAAAGGAGTTTCTGATGAAAAAATATTTGCATTTATTGAAAGTGTCAAAATTATTTGCCGGAATCAATGAGAATGAAATGGAAAATGTGCTTCGCTGTCTGTCCGCAGTAAAACGGAACTACCGCAAGAGTGAATATATCTTTCGGGCAGGAGAACTAATATCATCAGTCGCATTGCTTTTAGAGGGAAGCGTGCATATTCAGCGCGAGGATTATTGGGGAAATCTGAGTATATTAAATAAAGTTTCAACAGGAGAAGTTTTTGGCGAAGCATATGCTGTATCCAGAAGCTGCGCAATTCTGAATAATGTGATTGCAGTAGAAAACAGCACCGTATTGTTTTTAGACTTTAACCGTATTTTTGCGGTGAGCGCCTTTGACGACAGCTGCCGTTTAGTACTGATACAAAATTTCTTTGCACTGCTTGCAGAAAAGAACAGAATGCTCGCACAAAAATTAGGACATATGTCGCAGCGTACCACCCGTGAAAAGCTGCTGTCCTATTTGTCGGAGCAATCCATGAAAGCGGGCGGTCCCTCTTTTGATATTCCGTTTAACCGCCAGCAGCTTGCAGATTTTTTGTCCGTTGACCGAAGCGCTATGTCAAATGAACTTTGTAAAATGAGGGATGATGGATTGCTTTGTTTTAACAGAAACCATTTCATTTTAACATCATAAGACGCCGGTATCATAACCAAGCGCCGACATCCGGAGCCGCTGATATTCTTTTTGCATCGTCTTTGCAAAAAAAATTCCGCAGGACCATAATCTTGCGGAATTTGCTATTTCATTACCCGCTGGTAAAAGTCGGCGGTAGTGTTTTTATGCCAAATTGAATCCCCCCAATCGCCCGTATATAAATGCTTTCCAACTGTTGCCAGCGTTTCCACATCCCACTGGATGACTTCAAATCCGGCGTCGCGTGCGCTTTTCACAACGGTATCGTTATATTCGCCGTAAGGTGCGCGAAACAGCATTTTGGATTCGCCGGTGAGCGCCTGGATTTTCTTTTCGCAGTTTTGAATATCGCTGGTAATTTCTTCCGAGGAAAGCTGCGCAAAATGCAAGTGGGAATCAGAATGATTTAAAATCTCATGTCCCGCCGCTTGAAATGCTTTGACGGATTCCGGGTACCGGTCCGCCCAACCACCGACCACAAAGATACTCACCTTGACGTTATATTTCCCTAAAATATCAATTAACTGCTGCGTATCAGAATCCCCCCAGGCTGCATCAAAGGTCAGGGAGATTTTTTTGTCCGGCGTATCCACACTGTAGATAGGTATTGCCTTGCCGCCGCTGCTGGAAGTAATGATGCTGGGATTGGTCACACCGAACGTAATCAGCCCGAGCAGCAGCATGATAACGACGGAATAGACAATTAACGTATCCTTGGATAAAACAAATATTTTCAAAGACCCTCGCCCCCTATTAGAAACAATCATATACTACAATGTATTCACAGGAGAGAAGATTCATGAATAAAATTTGTAAAAGCCTGGATAAAAAGAATGCAGGCGATAGGCGGCTAACGGTACATGCAGTTTGTAAGATTACTTCATATATGCTTCAATTTGATGCGCAAAAGGCATTCCGGTTTGGGCGCCGTAGTGCGTCACAGAAATGCCCGCGCAAGTATTGGCAAGTTCGATTGATTTGCGTAGTGTCATGCCGCGGGAGAGAAAATGGCACAATGCACCATTAAAACAATCGCCGGCTCCCGTCGCGTCTACGCGAACGCCGTATTCAAACGGCGGCAGCAGGACGGGGGTATTGCCGTCGTGGAACAAAACGCCACGTTTTCCCAGCGTAATAATCAGCTTGCCAGGATAGGACGCGACAGAGGCATGGGCGTCGCTTAGGCCCGATACAGACTGAAATTCGTTCTGATTTGGCGTAATATAACTTGCTGCATCAAATACGGCAGAAGATACTTTTTTGCAGGGCGCAGGATTGACAATGAGCGTTTTGTGGTATTTTTGGCAGAGCGCCGCTGTGTGCTCGATGACCTCCGGCGGTATACTAAACTGCATCAGGACAAAATCCGCCGCCAGAATCAAATCTATGTGTTCGTCCACTTGGGCACATGTAAAAGCAGCGTTGGCGCCCTCCACTTTTGTAATGGCATTGCGGCCCTCCACCACATGGATAAACGTCGTTCCGGTCGGTGCGGAAAGAACGCTGACGCCGGCAGTATTCAAACCGTTTCTCTGTAAGTTTTCCAGAGCACGCCGCCCATTTTCATCATCGCCGACACA
>CBCTHD010000092.1:0-7779 GCA_965146615.1 uncultured Clostridia bacterium | reverse complement strand
TTGTATCAAAATGAACATCTACGCCCTGTCTTGTATGGACGCAGGCCTCATTTTCAGGTATCAAGTCTAAGTTGGGAATTTCAAGAGTGCCTATGCAGTTATAATGTATCTTTAATTTTTGTACTGTCTTTCCGTCAATTTTTTCAGATTGAAAAACCTCGATTTTTTCAATAAGCTCATTCAGCATTTGCGGTGTAAGTTTTTTCGCTCTGGTATATTTGCGTACTGTTGCAATGAACATATCGGTGGAAATATTTTTACTTTTATTATTAGTGATTTCTTCTTTAAGCCTGTTCATTTTTTCGGTAAGACCTTTTTGTTCATCTTCGTACTTTACGGAAAGTTTTGCAAATCTTTCATCGGAGATTTTACCCATTACATTGTCCTCATAAATTTTTTCAAACAATATATCGAGCTCCTTATCTCTTGCTTGAAATGATTTTAATTCTTTTTCCTTGAATTGTATTTCCTGCTGTGCCGATTTTATAGAACTGCCCATGACGAGTTTTGCAAACGCCGATTCGTACTTCGTTGCAAACTTTGTTAATCGCCTTATTTCACCAAGCACCACTTGTTCAAGAAAATCGGTACGGATATAATGCGAGGAACTGCAAATCTTTCTTTTACCTCTGTTATACCCGGTACAATTAAAGTAGGTTATATCGTGATTTCCTTGATTAAAATGGAAATTGAGATTACTCCCGCAGTCGGCGCATACAAGCAAGCCGGAAAACATATTTTTCTCACCGTCTGCCTTTTTGCGCTTTCTTGTTTTACCGCGTTTTTCCTGTATCTTTTCAAAAATACTGCGCTCAATGATAGGCGGATTAACGTCCTTAAACACGACGATGTTTTCAGGATCGTTTGCATACCGTTTTTTGTTCTTATATGACTTTGAATAGGTCTTGAAATTGATTATATCGCCGCAATACTCCTGTGTTTTCAGAATACTGACTATCGTTGAAGCGTTCCAAGCATAAGGATTTTCACTTGTTTTTCTGTGCGGTTTCCTTATACCCTTGCTCTCCCAATAATTTATGGGCGATAAAATTCTTTCTTGTTCAAGCTGTACGGCAATTTGCTCTGTGCCAAAATCTTTCATTGTCATATCAAAAATCCGGCGTACAACAGCAGCGGCTTCCTCGTCAATTAACCAATGTTTGCTGTCGTCAGGATTTTTCATATATCCATACGGCGGCGAGCCCATCGGCTCACCCGAATTGCCTTTAATTTTATTGCTGATACGCCGCTTTTTGGAAATATCCCTCGCATACCACTCATTAAAGACATTCTTTATCGGAGCAAACTCACTTTCTCCCTCATAAGTATCTATACCGTCAGATACGGCAACAAGCCGTATATCGTGTTCGGGTAAAAATTCCTCGGTCAGTTTGCCAACCTCAATGTAATTCCTGCCAATACGGGAAAGGTCTTTTACAAATAATGCAGATGATTTATTGTTTTCAAAATCCTCTATCATTCTGATATAATCAGGTCTGTTCATAGTAACGCCGGAAATGCCGTCGTCGATATAAATCAATAAGTTTGTATATCCCTTTTCCTTTGCTACCTTTGTAAGCAGTTTCTTTTGATTTCCTATGCTGTAGCTTTCACCCTCTTGGTTATCGTCACGACTCAAACGCAAATATAACGAAGCTGTGGTTTCTCTCTTTTTACTTTTTGACTGTCTCATAAATCCTCCTTTCCGACAGTCAAATAAACACTTAACCTATAAATATTATAGCGCGTTTTCTTTGACTTGTCAGCCTATTTGAATAAAGTTGTGCAACATTTATTCTTTTTGTGTCATAAGCCGGAGTAAGACAGTTCCTAAGGTTTCAGAGTTTTCATTCTTAAAAACGGGTTCAACAATAAAAGAATTATTATTAAAATCGTAGGTCGTTTTTTCGGTCAAAGAGTTGTCTACTCTATGACTTTGATTATCTGTGTTCTGGTTTTTAGCCATAGCGCACACCTCTCATTAAATATTGAATATCAGTTTTACGACAAATCCAAACGGCGCCGGCTGCGCTCCACGGGAATTTCACCCCTGCACGGTTCTCGTCCAGCCGCCCAATGCCGTGACGCGTTCAAGGCGGGAGTATTATTATTTGGGATATGCGTCATTGCCTGCGGTCTGCCAGAACCGCAGCTACAGTACAAATATTTTTTCGCTCATTTAACGGGGGATTCACTATCTGAAAGCGAAAGTTAGAAGCTGCTCCTGTTAAAGTCGTGGCGTATTTGCCGTAAAGCTCGGCACATTCCTTTTGTATTCGTTTTGTCTATGACGCCCATGTTTCGGGCGTATTTGTCAAAGAACAATATCTGAGGCTTATCGGCCTATCAAAACATATCAAATGTGATATGCTTTAATAGAGCGATAAATACATGAGAGAGTGCGGAAAGGGACACACTCTCTATACCGGTGCACAATTATGCTACATCAAAATTCAATATCTTTGTGATAAGTTTTGTTTCCAATCTGCGCCGCAAATCTTCATCTACGCACAAATGCGGATTTCCATACTCATCATAAAGTGTCCTTGTGGCAAGTGCAGCTATGTATGCGGAATAATGCTTTAATACAATATTCATTGCGTCAATATCCCCGCCGGACGCTGCTACAATAACAGGAAACGGAACAAGTCCGCTTGTGTTTGTTTTAGCCTTGTTCATCGCTGCTTTCCTCCAATCTTTTTCGTAATTGTTTTAAGGAGCTTGTCCGCTGATACTGAACGGTCTTGCGTACCATATTCAGCTTTTCGGCAATTTCTTTATCCGTCATATCAAGGAAATATGACAAAAGTATAATATCGCGTTTGCGTTCCGGAAGAGATTGCAAAGCCTTTGCTAATTGTTCATTTTTTACGGAAATCTTACCGTCTAAAATGCTGAATACATATTCTTCTGCAAAATACTCGTCCATTGCGCTCAAACTTTCAAGCTCCTTTGCCGACAGTTCATCAAAAGATATTTCTTTACTTCTGCGTCTTGCATATTCTTTTTGAATATTGCAAGCTTCATTTTTTAATATCTTTTTACAATAACAGTCAAATGTGTGTTGCTTATGAATTTCGTATTGTTTGGGACTCATTTTTTCACCTCCTTTCGCTGCCGCAAAGGCGGTGATTTTTCCCTTTCGTTATTACTACAACAAAACTAAAATTTTTGGCAACAATTTTGGTTTTGTAAGTAAACCTTTGTGAAAACAAAAAATACCCGACCGAGCATAAAAGCTCAATCGGGTGCTTTTTGTTTTGATTTTGAAAATAATTATTACAAGCATGAAAATTACATCTGTAATTTCTCTTATTATATTTATCGCAAATGATAAGGAAGAAAGTACAAAAATACTTTTTGTATTCTGTTATATGTAATAAGAAAAACCGATAAGTATTTTTTCATTTTCAACTTCTCCTAATACATTTGCGACAGCTATTCAGTGAATTGAAATTCCTATACGTCGTTTTGTCAAAGTTATATTTCATTACTTTTTTCCTCATTTACTGATTTTATAATATGTGCGGGATTTCCGACGGCAATCATACCGTCTGGCACATCTTTTGTGACAACAGAGCCCGCACCAATAACCGCGCCATCGCCTATGGTTACGCCGGGTAAAATTGTTGTGTTTGAGCCTATCCAGACATTGCAGCCGATTTTAATCGGTGACGGAATCAGACTGCGGCGGCGTTTGGGACTTAAATCATGATTTAGTGTTGCAAGTACAACATTATGACCGATTACACAGCCGTTGCCTATTGCTATGCCGCCTTGATCCTGAAAACGGCAGCCCGAATTTATAAATACTTTTTTACCAAGCGTTATATTTTTTCCGCAATCTGTTGTAAATGGCGGAAACAAACCAAACCCCTTATCAACAGGCTTGCCGATTAAATCCGAAAACAGTCTGCGTATTTCCTCCGGTTCATGGTACACACCGTTGATTTCGGAGGTGATTTTCATAGCTTCAAAACTCAGCTTTGACATATATTGATGAACCTCCGAATCTGCAATGATATATTTTCCGCTGTTCATGTAATCTAAAAATTCATTTAAATTCATTTTTATACTCCCCCTTTTTTAGCAACATATTACAAAATTTAACTTCTCACGGTATATACCGGGGCAACATTTTTCTTTGTCAATCTTTAAACAATATCCACACTTGCAGTTGAGCGTTCAAAAACAAGCGTTTATCCGTATGAATTTACAGAACAGCCGCTCCCATTTTATATGCTTCTTCCAATACGGCTTTGTCATTTATATCTCCTACATCTGTAACGCCGCTTGCAAGAAGCGTACCTTTAAGCTCTGCTTTGGGGAAGCACTCAATCCATCCGCCCAAGCCTGTAATTGCTCTGTCAATTGCGGTGTCCTCGTCCTCTGCGGCAGAGGCTAAAAGATATATGTCACGGAATTTATAATCTGTCGGGAAAAGCGGATTTGCTCTGTCAAGCAGTGTTTTCATCTGTCCGCTCATTTCATAATAGTAAATCGGGGTGGCGAATACTATTACATCTGCATTCAGCATTTTATTGACGATTTCCTGTTTATCTTCCTTTATAACACATTCATGTGTTCTATGTCATACAAGACAGCCACGGCAGAAATTTATTGTCTTTTTGGCAAGAGAAATCATTTCCGTATTATGTCCGGCGCTATTTGCTCCCTCAGCAAACGAATGTGCCAATGTGTCGGAGTTTCCCCCTTTACGCAAACTTGTTGAAATAATCAATACATTTTTCATTGTTTTAATTCCTTTCTGTTCTGTGATTTTAATATTTATTCAGTTAATTTGCTGCAAATGTAACGGTTACGCTGCCGCTTGAAAGCGCCGCCGCATATCCTTGTGCATCGTCTATATGTCCGATGGGCGTATATGTATATGAAGTTTTGAAGGTTTTGAAAAAGGTGACTATACAGTTTGAGCCGTACAGCATTATATCGCCTGTGCGGATTTGGTCAACTCGCTTGCTGCTGCTCGGCAGACTTCTGTCAAGATAATAAAACTTTTCATTTCCGTTCATTTCGTCCATATTAAGCGTCAACGGGAGCATTTCACGGAAGGCTCTTGCCGTTTCGTTATCCTCCAGTGTTACGGTAAAGCTTTTTTCGTTTACGCTTATCGTAATTCGATTTTCGTTTTTCTCTGCTGCGGGTTCTTTCTCCGCAGTTTCGGAATGCTCTGTCCCCTGAGGAGTTGTCGCGTCAATCTCCTCTGATTTTGTATCTGTTATAATGACCTGCCGATTTTCTTCATTCCATTCAACCTGAAAATGAAAGCTCTCTGCAATAAATCGTATGGGCAGCATTGTTCTGTCATTGATAACTACGGGAACTGTGTCGAGCGTTTGCACTTGATTATTCAGCAAGGCTGTGTCAGAGCCTATTGTGAGCTGTACCGTATCACTGTTTCTTGTGAGCGTTACCGTTTGAGAAGTGCCGTCCCATTCCACTGTACCGTCCATAGCTTCCACCACCGCACGAACAGGAAGAAGCGTTCGGCTATCCGCAATAATGGGTGCCGTTCCCTCTGCGTCAATATTTTTCGGTGTACCGTTTACAAGCATTACCGGCTGATTGATTGTCAAAATGATTTCTGTACTTTCTGAATTTTCTGTTGTACCCTGAGCGCTGCACCCGCTTGCGGACAGCACAGTCATTATCAATATCAGAAAAACCGCTGACGTTTTTTTCATTGTCATAAACTCCTTTCGTTTGTTATCTTTAGTTTATAAGAAAAAGTTTAAAATGTCCAATACTTATATCGAATACATTCTCATAGTTAAAAAGCATAGAAACAACTATGCTTAACAGGCATATAAAATTATAATTTATAAGTATTGGACATTTTAAATCACTTGTGCTATACTTTAATCAAGCTAAAAGCATTAGCAAAAACAAGGAAAGGAAGTATGAATATGTTAGGTGATTTCAGTTATTGCAATCCGACACGAATTTATTTTGGTGAAAACGCAATGGATAATCTTTGCGATGAGCTGAACAAGTATGGCAAGAGTTGCCCTTGTATACGGAACAGGTTCAATAAAAAAGATTGGTATTTATGACCGTGTAATTGACGCATTAAAGCAATGTGGAAAAGAGGTTACGGAAATTTCCGGAGTTATGTCAAATCCCACACTTGACAAATTGAAGGAAGGCACGGACATTGCAAGGAAAGCAGGTATTGACTTTATTTTAGCTGTGGGCGGCGGCTCGGTTATTGACTATTCAAAGGCACTGTCGGTGTCAATTCACTGCAAAGACGATGTATGGGAGAAATATTATCTGAAAATGCTGCCTGTTGACAATGAGATTGTGCCGGTAGGCGCAGTGCTTACAATGGTCGGAACGGGAAGTGAAATGAACGGCGGCGCTGTCATTACAAATACCGAAAGCAAGCTGAAAATCGGTCGCGTTTTTGACGATAAGGTATTCCCCAAATTCGCTGTTCTAAATCCAAAGGTTACTTATACCTTGCCCGAATATCAAATGAAAGCGGGAATTTACGATATTATGTCCCACATTCTTGAACAGTATTTTTCCGGCACGGATGACAATACCTCCGACTATGTTATGGAGGGACTTTTAAAGTCTCTCGTACACAGCTCGCTTATCGCCGCCAAAAATCCTGAGGACTACGAAGCAAGGAGTAATATTATGTGGACTGCCACATGGGCGCTGAACACATTTGTGGCAATGGGAAAAGCAACGGACTGGATGGTACATATGATTGGACAGCAGGTCGGCGCATTCACAAACGCAACCCACGGTATGACGCTCTCCGCTGTTTCCATGCCCTATTATCGACACATTATGAAAGACGGACTTCCGAAATTCAAGCGTTATGCAATCAATGTATGGAATGTAAATCCCGACGGGAAGACAGACGAGCAGATTGCGGAGGAAGGTCTTGCGGCAATGGAGGACTATATGAACAAGCTCGGACTTGTTATGCACATTAGCGAGCTTGGTGCAACAGAGGATATGCTCCATGACATAGCCGCTACAACACTCATTTTTACAACCGGCTACAAAACGCTTACGGTTGATGAAATAGAAGAAATTTTAAGAGAAAGTATGTAAAAAAAGAAAGGACGTGTATTTATGAAAAAAAGAATCATTGCGGCAATTGCAGCGCTTTCCCTAACCACAGGAGTGGCTGCGGCAGCGTACGGAGTACAGCGAACAATAGAAGTGACAGGAGGCGTATCGGTATTTATGGATAACAAGGAGCTTGATATGAGAGATGTGGACGGCAACGAGGTAGACGCATTTGTATATGACGGCACAACCTATCTTCCGGCAAGAGCAATTTCCGAGGCAAACGGAAAAAATGTTGAATGGGACGGTGAAAACGGCAGAGTGGATATTACAAGTCCGACATTGGGAGACGGAACAGATATAGTACTTGAAGAATTAAATCTCACAGACGAATGGGATAAGGTTTTCCCTCTCAGTGATGAGGTAAACCACAGAAAGGTTACATTTGTTAATCATTTCGGTATTACTTTGGCTGCCGACCTTTATGAACCAAAAGAATATACGGGCAAGCTCCCGGCAATCGCTGTCTGCGGACCGTTCGGCGGTGTAAAAGAACAAAGCTCCGGTCTATATGCGCAGGAAATGGCAAAAAGAGGCTTTTTGGCGATTGCTTTTGACCCCTCATACACCGGAGAGAGCGGCGGCTATCCGAGATATTTCAATTCGCCCGATGTGAATATAGAAGACTATCAAGCAGCTATTGATTTTCTTTCCGTGCAGGACAATGTT
>CBCTHD010000091.1:0-7825 GCA_965146615.1 uncultured Clostridia bacterium | reverse complement strand
CCCACATTCCTGTATGCTCTGTCGTTTCCATCATCTCTCCGTTGATTTCCTTTCCATTGACAAGAGTGACATATCCCTCGTCAACTTCCGGTTTTTCTTCCATGAAAGTAAAGATACGTTCCGCACCGGCAAGCGCGGTTACTATGGAATTGAACTGATTGGAAATCTGAGAAATGGGATTTGTAAAATTCCGTGAAAGCGTTAAAAAAGAGGCAATCATGCCAAGACTTACCGTTCCGGTTCCGGTAAGACCAAGATTTGTCACGCCCAAAATTGCCATATATGCGCCTAAAACTGCAATAATGACATATTGCACATAACCCAAAGCGTTCATCATCGGCATAATAGAATTTGCGTGCCCGTTCGCTTTCATGGCATTTTCAGCCCACAGTTTGTTTTTTTCGGAAAGTTCGGCTTTTGTCGTTTCCTCATGGCAGAAAACTTTTATTACTTTTTGCCCGTTAACCATTTCCTCCACATAACCGTTTACATCGGCAAGGGATTTTTGCTGCATAACAAAGAAATATCCAATTTTACCCGAAATCCTTTTGATAATCTGCATAATGAAGAACACAACAACAAGCGCGACTATTGTAAGCCATATGCTTAGATAAAGCATACAAATCAGTACCGCCACAATCGTAAATACCGAGGAAATAAGCTGTGGCATAGACTGCGCTATCAGTTGTCTGAGTGTATCTGTATCATTTGTGTAAAGGCTCATGGTATCGCCGTGTGTATGGGTATCAAAATAGTTTATGGGAAGCCGCTGCATTTTGGCAAACATATCGTCACGAATTTTTTTCAGCGTTCCCTGCGCGATTGTAACCATAACACGGTTATAAATCAAGGTAGCTGCAACGCCAATCAGATAAACCATACCAATCGTAATAAGCGCTCTGATAAGTCCTGTAAATACAGGTTCGCTCACGCCCAAAAGCAGCACAATGTAATCATCAATGAGGATTTGAATGAACAGTGCAGAAGCTGCGGACGCAATCGCACTGAGCAAAATACAAACGACAACAATGACAAGTGCCATCTTATAATCTTTCATGTAAGAAAGCAGCTTTTTTAAAGTCCTTCCGTCAAAATAGTTCTGTTCCGTAGTCGTATTCTGTGGCTTATCCATTGAAATCTGTTTGTTCCTTGTAAATTTATTCATCATCACTTTCTCCTTTCTGCTGCGACAGATATATTTCCTTATAAATGGGACAGGAGTCCAATAGCTGTTCATGTTTTCCGGCAGCAATGATTCTCCCATCGTCAAGAACCACAATCTTGTCTGCATGCATAATGGAACTGACCCGCTGTGCAATGATAATTTTTGTGGTATCCGGTATATATTCAGAAAATGACTTTTGAATAGAAGCGTCCGTTTTGGTATCCACCGCGCTAGTAGAGTCATCAAGGATTAACACTTTCGGGTTTCCCAGAAGGGCGCGGGCAATACAAAGCCGCTGTTTCTGCCCTCCCGAAACATTGCTTCCGCCTTGTTCAATATAGGTGTCATACTGTTCGGGAAAACTCTCGATAAATTCATCTGCGCAGGCAAGGCGGCAAGCATGCTTTATTTCTTCGTCTGTCGCTTTTTCGTTTCCCCAGCGGAGATTTTCTTTAATTGTGCCGGAGAACAATTCATTCTTTTGTAAAACCATAGCTACAGCATTACGGAGCACACTTAGGTCATAGTCCTTGACATTCACTCCGCCGAGTGTCAACACACCGTTTGTTACGTCATAAAGACGCGGTATAAGCTGCACAAGGCTTGATTTGGACGATCCTGTTCCGCCAATGATTCCGACTGTTTCGCCGGACGCAATCTTTAAATTGATTCCTTCAAGTACTTTTTTATCTATTTTGGAAGCATACGCAAAATCCACTTTTGCAAAGCAAATAGAACCGTCTTTTACTTCTCTTACTGGATTTACAGGGTTCGCAATATCCGTTTTTTCCTCCAAAATTTCTGCAATACGTGCAGCAGAAGAACTGGCAATCGTAACCATAGCAAATATCATAGAAAGCATCATTAGACTGTTTAAAATTTGCATAGCATACGTGATAAGAGCCGTGAGATCCCCCGTCGTTAGACCCAAAGCCGGATTATTTCCGCTTGCTATAATTGCTTTTGCTCCAATCCATGATATGAGAAGCATACAGGCATACATAAATAGCTGCATTAGAGGAGAGTTTAGTGCAATCAGACGTTCTCCCTTCGCAAAGCCCTTGTAAATATGTTCCGAAATGCCGTTAAATTTTTTGATTTCGCTTTCCTCCCGATCAAAAGATTTAACCACCCGAATGCCCCGCACATTTTCTTGTACAACATTATTTAATTTGTCGTAAGTTTGAAATACTTCACGAATAATCGGATGTACCTTTCGGATAATCAGCACAAGCAGAACGGCAAGTAACGGAATAATGGCAAGAAACACCATAGATATTCCACGATTGATACGGAAAGAGACAACCATGGCAAACAACATCATAACTGGCCCTCGTATCGCCATGCGAATCAACATTTGATAGGCATTTTGGATATTGGTAACGTCGGTAGTTAGCCGGGTAACGATGGACGCTGTTGAAAATTTGTCAATATTGGAAAAAGCAAAAGTTTGTACATTGTCGTACATATCCTGCCGCAAATTTGCGGAAAATCCGACTGCCGCTTTTGCGCCGATCCGTGCAGACAGCACCCCTGTGACAAGTTCTAATACCGCAAACAGCAAAAGATAAAAGCCATATTTCCAAACGATAGACATATCCCCTTTGTCAATTCCAAAGTCAATTAAATCGGACATATAAAGCGGTATGACAATCTCAAACACCACTTCCAAAACAGAAAACAAAATGGTCATCAGAGATGCTTTTTTGTATTCTCGCAAACTTTTTAATAATGTTCGTATCATATTGCAACTCTCCCTTCAAATGTAGCGTGCTACATTTTATTTTATAAAATATGCCGGTTTCCGGCTATACTTTTTATTTAGGTAACATTTTTATATATTGTTAAAAGCATTTTCTCCAACTCGTCGATCTGATCATCCGACAAGCCGGAAAGCATTTCCTTTTCCTTCTGCACTATAACAGATTCCATTTCTTTTACACAAACAGCAGCTTTATCCGTCAAAGCAATTATCTTGTTTCTTTTATCCTGCGGGTCAAACCAGCTTCTCACATAGCCGCTGCGCTCCATACGGGTAACAACCCCTACAGTGGTGGGGTGAGAAACACATAAATAGTCCTCAAGCTCTTTTTGCGTCGCCTGTCCGCTGCAACTGTCCAGATAGGCAAGAACCTTGCTTTGTGTAAAAGTCAAATTATATCTCTTGAAATCGGCATCCGCCCCTGTTTTCATTTTTTCGGTAATCATTTTCAAGAGAAACCCAATACGCCTATTCTCCATATCAGCACCCCCAAATCTGTAGCATACTACATATTATAGCATAGAAAAATAGGTTTGTCAATGTTCTTTCTAAAGGAACTTACTGGAAAGTGGCAACAAGCGGCAAAACCGAAAAGCCGGATAGAGGAATTTGACCGCTTTTTAGCGCATTTATTAACCTTCTCCGCCCCGAATAATATGGTAAGGACGTACGTTCTTCCGGACAAGTCAAAGGTGCATAGAAAACAGCAGATGGACTTTTACATACTTTCGTGGAAAGACGTCCCGTTTTCTTGCGTATGGCCAGTCAAACGGAAAAACGGCATAGCCCGCAAGCTACGCCGTTTCCCGAAACAATATTTAACATCGTTTTATAAGTGCATCCCAAAAACATTCCTTTTTTGGTACTGTTTTCAGATTATTTTTCTGATGCCAATGTCTTGTAATAATCCAAGCGTTCCATTGCATCTTTTTCTGTCTGTTCCAACAGCCCGCCCGCAATGTCCGGGAACTGTTTGATCAGGGAAGAATACCGAACCTCGCCTCTGAGGAATTCCTGCATATCTCCGGTCGGCGCTTTGGAATCCATGGAGAACGGATTCTTTCCTTCTTCCGCTAACTGCGGATTATATCTGTACAGCGGCCAGTAACCACATTCGACAGCCAGTTTCATCTCCAGCTGTGATTTGCCCATACCTTTGGTGAGACCGTGGTTGATACACGGAGCGTATGCAATAATCAGAGACGGACCATGATAGCTTTCCGCTTCTATCATTGCTTTCACAAGCTGATTCTTGTCTGCACCCATGGAAACGCTTGCAACGTATACATAACCATAGCTCATTGCAATGGCGCCAAGGTCTTTTTTCTTCACACGTTTGCCGGCAGCAGCAAATTTCGCCACCGCACCGGTACGTGTCGATTTTGAGGACTGTCCGCCGGTGTTGGAATATACTTCCGTATCCAGCACCAGAATGTTTACGTCTTCGCCGCTTGCAATAACATGATCCAGTCCGCCGTAACCGATGTCGTAAGCCCAACCGTCACCACCGAAAATCCAGATGGATTTCTTGGTCAGCAGGTCTGCACTATCATTAATTTCTGTCAGCAGTTCTTTTGTTTCGCCGGTTGCTTTTTCAATTGCGCCCGGCAGAGCTGCTTTCAATTTATCAGCAGCCGCTTGAGAAGCATCGCCGTCATCTTTATTATCCAGCCATTCCTTCATCATCGCTGCCATTTCATCACAGCACGGATTTTCCAGGAAGGTGTTTACCAAATCTACCAGACGGTTTCTTCTCTGGGTCATTGCCAGATGGAAACCAAATCCAAATTCCGCATTGTCTTCAAACAGGGAATTTGCCCAAGCCGGACCATACCCTTTTTCATTTACTGTATACGGGTTGGTCGGAGAACTACCGCCATAGATGGAGGAGCACCCAGTTGCATTAGCAACCAGCATCCGTTCGCCAAACAATTGGGTTACCAGTTTCACATACGGTGTTTCTCCACAGCCTGCACATGCACCGGAGAACTCAAACAGCGGCTGGCAGAACTGGCTGTCTTTGACCATTTTTTTGTTGATGGCAACGTCTGCTTTCGGCAAGCTCATTGCATATTCCCAATTTGCTTCCTGTGCTTCTTTTTCTTCTGCAAACGGAGTCATTTCCAAGGCTTTTGTCTTCGCCGGGCAGATGTCTGCACAGTTGCCACAGCCGGTACAATCCAGCGGGCTGACTTGAATTCTATATTCATAGCCTTCCAACGCTTTTCCGGTTGCCTTCTTCGTCACAAAGCCTTCCGGTTTGTCACTATCCGCTTTCACCAATACAGGACGGATACAAGCGTGTGGACATACGAAAGAACACTGATTACACTGAATACAGTTTTCCGGAATCCACCGCGGCACATTGATTGCAATACCGCGTTTTTCATACTGTGTTGTGCCATTCGGTACAACGCCGTCTGGTGTAAACGCGCTAACCGGCAGGGAATCGCCTTCCTGTGCCAAAATCGGTTTGACTACATCGTTGAAGTAGTCTGTCGCAGGTACATGGACCGGCTCTGCCCCTTCTGTGGTGGTTGCCCAGGAATCCGGATAGTTGATTTCAGTAAAACCGCCGATTCCTGCATCTACTGCAGCGTAGTTCATGTTGACAATCTTTTCACCTTTTTTACCATAGGATTTCACGATTGCTTTCTTCATGTATTCCACTGCGTCGCTTTCCGGAATAATAGCAGCCAATTTGAAGAATGCCGCCATCATGATCATGTTGATGCGGTTGCCGAGACCAATTTCCTGTCCCAGTTTCACACCATCAATATTATAGAATTTCAGATGTTTTTTTGCAATGATGTTCTTCATGGAAGCCGGCAGTTCTTTGTCCAGTTCTTCTACTGTGCTCCAGGGGGAATTCAGCAGGAAAGTGCCGCCTTCTTTAATTCCATCAAGAACATTATAACGGGTTACATAGGAAGAGTTATGACAAGCGATAAAATCCGCTACAGTCAGCAGATAAGGCGCTTTAATCGGCTGTTTCCCAAATCTCAGGTGAGAGATGGTGATACCGCCGGATTTTTTAGAGTCATAGTGGAAGTATCCCTGTGCATACATGTCAGTGTGGTCACCAATGATTTTGATGGAGTTTTTATTTGCTCCAACCGTACCATCAGAACCCAAACCATAGAATTTACAACAGGTCGTGCCTTCCGGCGTGGTGTCAATCATTTCTTTGACTTCCAGAGACAACCCCGTCACATCGTCGTTAATACCAACGGTGAAGTGATTTCTGGGTGCGTCTTGCGCCAAGTTGTCATAGATCGCTTTAATCATGGACGGTGTAAATTCTTTGGAGGACAGACCATATCTGCCGCCTACTACGGTTACATCGTTTAAACCAGCTTCACGCACGACGGAAACAACATCTTCATACAGCGGTTCGCCAGCTGCACCCGGTTCTTTGGTACGGTCCATAACCGCAATTTTCTTCACAGTCTTGGGCAGCACTTTCAGGAAATGCTCCGCCGAGAACGGACGATACAAACGCACTTTCAGCACGCCGACTTTTTCGCCGTTTTTCAGCAGGTAATCCACCGTTTCTTCCGTCGTATCTGCGCCGGAACCCATAATCACAATAACACGTTCTGCATCAGGCGCCCCTACGTAATCAAACAGGTGGTATCTTCTGCCGGTTACCTGGTATACCTTATCCATCATCGTTTCAACGATTTCCGGAACGGCATCATAGAATTTGTTTGCAGCTTCTCTGTTCTGGAAGAATACGTCCGGATTCTGCGCAGTACCTCTTTGCTGCGGATGTTCCGGATTCTGCGATCTTGCGCGGAATTTCTTCACATCTTCCATATCAACCATGTTTTTCAGGTCTTCATAATCAATCATTTCGATTTTCTGCACTTCATGCGAGGTTCTGAATCCATCGAAGAAATGCAGGAACGGAACGCTTGATTTCAGTGTAGACAGGTGCGCCACAGCAGCCAGGTCCATAACTTCCTGAACGGAAGCGGAAGCCAGCATGGCAAATCCTGTCTGACGACAGGCCATAACGTCGGAATGGTCACCGAAGATGGACAGTGCATGTGTTGCCAGGGTTCTTGCACTTACGTGGAACACGGAAGGAATCAATTCTCCTGCAATTTTGTACATATTCGGAATCATCAAAAGCAGCCCCTGAGATGCTGTGAATGTCGTCGTCAGAGCGCCTGCAACCAAAGAGCCGTGAACAGCACCCGCTGCCCCTGCCTCCGACTGCATTTCTGCAATCTTCATAACCTGTCCAAAAATGTTCTTTCTGCCTACCGCTGTCCATTCATCACAGACTTCCGCCATCGGAGAGGATGGCGTAATAGGATAAATTGCGCTGACATCGCTAAATGCATATGCCACATGCGCGGCGGCGGTATTGCCGTCAACTGTTAACTTTTGTGCCATGTTTTTTCCTCCTCTTTCTCCTGATATGCCTGGCTGGCACCAAAACATACGGGGTCTATCATGCGCGGCGCCCGCCGCTAAATTGTATACAATTATTTTGACCGGAAAAATCCTTCCAATCAAATCAATTCTTATTATACCTTTTTTTCCATCATTAGTCAATGGTATTTTTCAATGATTTTTGCTTTCTTTTCTGCTAAATCTTTCCTCCCAATTTAATTTTCGCGCATGTATTCATAATTTTCTATAAACCTGCCATACTAAAGAAAAACCGAAAATATGAGGTGAATCAAACATGGATAAACAAGAATATAAAGCGTATGCCGATAAAAAATCGCCAAATTCCCCACTGGCGCTAAATATGCTGAAAGCCTTCATCATTGGAGGGCTGATTTGCGTTTTGGGTGAAGGTGTTCGTACCCTTTATACCAATTGCGGACTGAGCCTGGACGAGGTAGCTGCCGCCACTTCCATCACGATGGTGTTTTTGGGTG
>CBCTHD010000090.1:0-7837 GCA_965146615.1 uncultured Clostridia bacterium | reverse complement strand
TGCCCATTCTATTTCATTTTGCAGGCCTAGGTATTATACCGTGGGACGCTGCAAGGGCTTGGCAAATCCTTTGTGCCAACTATCGCAGGCGTGATGGAACTATTTATGCGTATTTTTGCCGCACTTGTTTTGGCAAAGGCATTTGGATTTCCCGGCGCGTGTTTTGCAAATCCCTGCGCATGGTTTGGCGCTTTCATTCCCGTTGTCATTTCCTATTACCGTACCATACGGGAGCTACATTGGCACATGCAAATTGGAGAAAAGCCAGCGTCGTCGTAACACGGCGCTGGCCATTCTTCTTCATTTTATTTTACGCTTCTTCTTTTTGTCCGGACTGTGAGCGTCGCTCTATTTCTGCAAGTTTATCTTCTAAAAATTTGATGCGGATTTTTAATTTTTCCAGTTCCAGATTTTCCGGTTTATTCACTTGCGCACCGGAAAACTCAAGAATTTCATCGCTTAGGTTTACCGGTGCTTTCCGGCGTCCTGCCACAGACGATGGCGTGGCTGTCCGTTGCGACGCAGTCCTCTGTTGCGGTGCCGCCGTTTGTTCGCCGGATTGTTCATATAAAAAGGTCATTTGGCTTTCCGAACGGTCTCTCAAGCCGGACGCCGGACGTTTTATCCACGCCAGTTGTGTCTGCGGCGGAACCTCCTGTTTTTCTACAGACAGATTATTTAATGCAATATGGAAGATAATGTTTTCCTGCAAAAAGGAAACCTTTAGTCCGCCGGTATCTTTCCATAGGATGGGACGCGTTTGATTCCCGCAGTATTGATAGATAAAAAACGGTTTCCCGTCCGGCGGGCAATACGCAAGAGAGCTGCTGTTTTTATCTTTTACCAGATAGGAAACATGCAATCCGCCATCAAACAGGCAGCTGGGATATTTGGTCCCGATGGATTTTTGGTCCAGCGTTACTAGTTCGCTGAGCGCTTTGCTGCTCCAAACCAGCCGGCGCGTCAAAATGCTGCCATATGGGGAGACATATGTAATTAAAATATCTTTGTTCTCCGGGTCAGTACAAATAGCAAACGGCTGATCCAAATTGCTGCACGCGTCAATGAAAAAAGGTCTGCCGTCGCTGGTCAAAAATGAAAGATATAACAGCGTACGCATATTTTGCGTGGTCGTATAAAACAAAACCGGCACATTTCCATGCAGCATGAGATGAAAGTTGCGCGCACCGCAAATGGATTGCAGCGGGATCATATCAAAAGTATTGTTAAAAAAACGGGTAAGATAAGTAGTAGACGGAGTGGAATAAACAATATAAACGGTATCGTTGGGACCGACAGCAGCGTCAAAAGAAGGGTAACATTCGTGACTTAGCTCCTTTTTAAATTGGCTGGTTATCAAGGTTAGTGTATGTCCTTGCATTTCGAGATGTATATCGCCTTGGCTCGTGGTGTTCAGGATAATTTTTTGACTCATGGGATATCCCTGCCTTTCACTGATTCCTTCAATAATTATCATATGAACCGGTCAGAGACGGTATGCCGCAAGGAATTGAAAATTTTAGGAACATAAAAAAGCATGTAACATATTATAGTAATGAAACAGCATAAAATTCTATAGATACCGGGCGCGGAAGCCCTGTGCTGAGAAAGCGGTCCGCCAGAGCCGCGGAAACGGGGAAACGGTAAGGGTCTAATTAAAAAAGGAGGTTAAACAATGGCTGAAACAAAAAATTGCAATAATTTGAATGAAG
The DNA here is from genome assembly GCA_965146615.1 of uncultured Clostridia bacterium. Lineage (GTDB taxonomy): Bacteria > Bacillota > Clostridia > RUG12999 > RUG12999 > JAAWTG01. The sequence continues at coordinate 6,125 of CBCTHD010000090.1, read as the reverse complement.
CTGTGTGTATACAAACAGATAAAATCTATGACTCCTGTAGAGAAAAAGAATGTCTCGAAAATTTGAGAGTCTATTTTTCAGAAGGCGCACAGAGCGTAATTGACCGCGCTACCTCGGTCCGGTTCAAAAGAGCGGAAATCATTTGCTGCAGCTCGGACGTGGAAGAGGTAGGATTTAACAGAGGATTTTTTAGCGTAGATATTAAATTCTATTTCAAAATTGTCTTGGAGGCTTGCGGATGCGGCGGACGTCCCATTGAAATAGAAGGGCTTGCTACATATTATAAAAAAGTAATACTGTTTGGCTCGGAAGGAAGCGCTTTTACATTTACATCCGACATGGACGCGAGCTTCTGTGATTGTATGAAACCCGAGAAAAACAACCTGCCAAAAGCAGTGATAGAGACTGTAAATCCCGTTGCATTGGGCGCAAAAATTGTAGATGTATGCTGTGATTGCTACAATGGAGAAGATTCGGTTGGCTCCGCCGGCTGCGGCTGCTGTGATATTAATGATATTCCGGACAGCATCAGCAACCTGTTTGATGGGCCGGTTGGCAACTTTGAATGCAAAAAACGCATTTATGTGACGTTGGGAATTTTCGTAATTGTCCGTCTGCAGCGCAGCGTACAACTGCTGATTCCTTGCTATGACTTCTGCATTCCTGAAAAAGAATGTATCCAGCAGCCGGAAGACGATCCGTGCAAGCTGTTTGAAAAAATTCAGTTCCCAGTAGACGAATTTTTCCCACCCAGCAACTTTACGGCGCAAAATGACTGCGATTGCGGCTGTGGCTGCAAGTAAGAAACCATACAAAAAGACCGGAACTAGTTTGTTCCGGTCTTTTTTATGTCGGCGCACCTACCTAAGTCGGATCACGCCAATCACTTTTCACCATTTATATACAGCAGCGGCACGCCGTTTTGCAGTTCTGCTTCCCCGCTAATGTACTTCAAAATTCACCGTATATGTATCAAGGTTCGGTATCGTCCTGTATGTATACAAATAACCACCTAATACAATCTCCGCTCGATAGGTTCCGGGTGTGAACTTTTCTTGTAAAACATTTACACAAAGAAATGTACTCTCCTCTCCGGGAACAAACCCGTATGTGACTACGGCTGGACCGGCTTGCGCAATAGGAATTTCTTTTCCTGCTCTATCATATACTGCTATTTTAATAGGACCATTATTAAATGTCATACATAGTGGAATTTTGGAAAAATTTTCAATGACAATACCGATTTGATAGACCCCTTCCTCTTGTCTCACCTCTGGGGTAATTGCAGCGATTTTGTCTATATCGGTTTGCGTCAGATTAATTTTCTGTTCCGCAACGTCCCAAATGGTATCATATTCAAACATCTCCGCAATAAACCGCAGCGGTACAAACGTGCGATCAGAAATGACTTGGGGCGCAGCGTCAAGCTCATATTCGCTGCTATAGAGAAAATCGCTATAAGAAGAAATGGGCGTATCAATGGGATTCGGTCTGACTGGCTTGAGCAGCCTAATAAAACATTTATTCTCCTGAACGGTCAATTCTATCAGAATACTGTTTTTTTGGATAAAGATTTTGTTTTCCGCTTCCACCCACTCCACCGCAAAGCCCAGATTTTCAGCCAAGCAGCGCAGCGGCAGCATTGTTCTTCCGGAGGCTTCGTCAATGAATGGGACAACTTCTTCGTTGTCAACATCTATCTGGACCGGTTCATTATATTTCAAATAAGAAGGATTTCCTATCTGAAATACATAGGCGGCATCTGTCGACGGCAAATCCGTTTCCGCAAAAACAGACATTGATATGCTGACAAGAAGCAGAATGATACTGCATATTTTTCGCAACATTTCTTATCCCTCCCCTTTTCACACTTTATTTTACCATATTTTATATGAAATTGGAAGACCTTTTTACGATTTACATGCATCAATTTATCAATAGATACAAAAAGAACCGGTGTTTCCATCGGTTCTTTCTAGTATTGTTGCGACCGCAATACTCGGTCCCGTCCTACGCCCGGTGTTTTGCTTCGTATTGCTCTTTAATCATCATATCCTTGACCTTCATCAAACGGATTTGTGTGCTGCGTTCATTTTCGTCCAGCTTCATGGTAATGTACTTGATTTTTTCCAGATAATCCGGAATCATGACATGCTCCAGCGCGTTCACGCGGCGGCGCGTCTTTTCAATTTCCGCCGCCATCAGCTGGCAGGCTTTTTCCACCTCCGCCAGCCGCAGCATATCCGGAAACACATCTGACAAGGATTTTACCGCGTCGTCCAAATCACCGGAAGTAAACGCAAATCCATAGGAATAGATGTCATTTTCGTCCGGCGTTCTGGTTTTGTAATGAAAGACCGGAATGTCCACGCTCATAACGTTTTTCGTCTCCATCTCCAATGAAACAGACTGTTTCGGCGCAAGCAGCGCCGTTTTCAGCGACGCGTCATCCATCACGGCGCTCGCCAATACAAAATTCTGGTTTGCCGTCTGAATGCCACGTTCCACCTTTTCGCGCAGCGTCCGGTTTTCCCGCACCAAATCCAAAAACTGCCGCATGAGTTCGTCCCGCTTATCCTTCAGGAGTTTATGCCCGCGGCGCGCCGTCTCGAGTTTCTTTTTCAGCCTGGTCAGTTCCATTCGCGTTGGATTCACTTGCACTGCCGCCATGCGCTTTCCTCCTTCCGTCTATTCTTCCACATAATATTTATCCAGATATTCGTCCTTGATTCGTTTCAGCTCGCTTCTGGGCAGAATGGAAAGCAGTTTCCAGCCGATTTCCAACGTTTCCTCTATATCCCGGTCCGCGTCATAGCCTTGGGAAACATATTCTTTTTCAAAGGCATCGGCAAATTTCGCATACAGCTTGTCAATATCCGTCAGCGCCGCTTCACCCAAAATAACCATGAGTTCTTTTGCGTCTTTTCCGCGCGCATATGCCGCAAACAACTGGTTCAAAGTATCCGCATGGTCAGCGCGCGTTTTGCCTTCTCCAATTCCTTTGTCCTTCAATCGGGACAGAGATGGCAGCACGTCAATGGGCGGCGCAATATTTTTCCGGTACAGTTCCCGGCTCAAAATGATTTGCCCCTCTGTGATGTATCCGGTCAGGTCGGGAATCGGATGGGTTTTGTCGTCCTCCGGCATGGTCAAAATCGGAATCATGGTGATGCTCCCCGTTTTGCCTTTTTGCCGGCCCGCACGTTCATAGAGTGTTGCAAGGTCGGTATACATATACCCCGGATAGCCGCGCCGTCCCGGCACTTCCTTACGTGCAGCGGATACTTCACGCAGCGCGTCGGCATAGTTGGTGATGTCCGTTAAAATAACCAGCACATGCATTCCCTTATCAAATGCCAGATATTCCGCCGCAGTCAGCGCCATACGCGGCGTTGCAATCCGTTCTACCGCAGGGTCGTTTGCCAGATTGATAAACAGCACCGTCCGGTCAATCGCACCGGTTTCTTTAAAACTTTCGATAAAATAGTTGGATTCTTCAAAGGTAATCCCCATTGCGGCAAAGACAACGGCAAACGGTTCATCCGTGCCGCGCACTTTTGCCTGCCGTGCAATTTGCGCCGCAAGCTGCGCATGGGGCAGTCCGCTTGCGGAAAAGATGGGCAGCTTCTGCCCGCGCACCAACGTGTTCAGTCCGTCAATGGCCGATACGCCCGTTTGGATAAATTCCTGCGGATAATTGCGCGCCGCCGGATTCATGGGCAGCCCGTTGATGTCCAAGCGTTTTTCCGGCAAAATTGCGGGGCCGCCGTCAATGGGACGACCCAAACCATCAAACACGCGGCTGAGCATATCTTCTGACACGCCCAACTCCATGCTGCGTCCCAAAAACCGAACCTTACTGCTCGCCAAGTTGATTCCCGTCGCGCTTTCAAACAACTGCACCAATGCGTTGCCGCCATCAATTTCCAGCACCTTGCAGCGGCGTGTTTCCCCACTTGCCAATTCGATTTCGCCCAGGTCGTTATAATTCACGTCCTCGACGCCATGCACCATCATCAGGGGGCCCGCCACTTCTTCAATCGTTCTGTATTCTTTTGGCATCAATAATCCCCCTCTCCCGGCATAGCGCCGCTGATTTCATTATTCAACGCTTCTGTAATCGCTTGATATTCTTCCTGCATGTTTTCCGCCGTTATATATTTAAATCGGCCGATGCGCTCGCGTACTTCCAATCGCACCAGGTCTTCTACGTCCGCGCCCGCTTCCAATGCCGCTGTGCAGGCTTCATAATATTCCAAAACCAATTTCATCATCAGATATTGTTTTTCCAGCGGCGTATAGGTATCCACTTCGTGGAATGCGTTCTGGTGCAGGAAATCTTCACGAATCGACCGTGCCGCTTCCAGTTTTAAACGGTCTCCCGGCGAGAGCGCGTCCATTCCGACCAGCTTCACGATTTCCTCCAGCTCCGCTTCCTCATGCAGCAGCAGCATGATTTGCGCCCGCAGCCGCATCCAATCCTCATGCACATGCGTGGTAAACCAATCCGCCATGCTGTCCACATAGAGAGAATAACTGGTAAGCCAGTTAATCGCCGGGAAATGGCGTTTATATGCCAGCGATGCGTCCAATCCCCAGAACACCTTGACAATACGCAGCGTCGCCTGGGAGACCGGCTCCGAGATGTCACCGCCCGGCGGCGATACCGCGCCGATAACAGACAGCGCGCCTTCGCGCCCTTCGCTGCCAGCTGCAATCACACGCCCGGCACGTTCATAAAACTGTGCCAGACGGCTGCCCAAATAGGCCGGATAGCCTTCTTCACCCGGCATTTCCTCCAAACGCCCCGACATTTCACGCAGTGCCTCTGCCCACCGAGAAGTGGAATCTGCCATGAGCGCCACGGAATAGCCCATGTCACGGAAATATTCCGCAATGGTGATACCGGTATAAATAGACGCTTCCCGCGCCGCCACCGGCATATCCGAGGTATTGGCAATCAGCACTGTCCGTTCCATCAGAGATTTCCCCGTCTGCGGGTCAATCAACTCCGGAAATTCGTTCAGCACGTCCGTCATTTCGTTACCGCGTTCGCCGCAGCCGATATAAACCACAATATCCGCTTCCGCCCATTTCGCCAGCTGGTGCTGCACAACGGTTTTTCCGCTGCCAAACGGGCCCGGCACTGCCGCCACGCCGCCTTTGGCAATTGGAAACATGGTATCAATGACGCGCTGTCCGGTAATCAGCGGCATATCGGGAGAAAGTTTCTGCGCATAGGGCCGCGCCACACGCACTGGCCATTTTTGCATGAGACGGATTTGCTGCACGCCCTGTGGCGTTTCGATTTCCGCCACCACGTCCTCCACGGTGAAGCTGCCCGCTTTGATGTCCTTCAACGTCCCGCTGACTTTGGGCGGAACCATAATTTTTTGTACAACGACTTCCGTTTCCTGCACTGTCCCCAGCACATCGCCGCCGGAAACCGTCTCGCCCACCTGTTTCAGCGGTTTAAATTCCCATTTTTTATCCCGTTTCAGCGCCGCTACTTCCACGCCGCGTTTCAGATTGTTGCCCGCCACTTTCATGATGTCATCCAGCGGGCGCTGTATTCCATCAAAAATACTGCCAATCAGCCCCGGCCCCAGTTCCACGCTGAGCGGTTCTCCGGTGGACTCCACCGGCGCGCCCGGCCCCAGTCCGGAGGTTTCTTCATAGACCTGAATGGAAGCGCGGTCGCCATGTATCTCAATCACTTCGCCGATGAGCCGCTGTTCGCTGACACGCACCACGTCAAACATGTTGGCGTCGCGCATTCCTTCCGCAATGACCAGCGGACCGGCCACTTTTTGAATCGTTCCCTTGCTCATAATTTCCTCATCACATCCTCATTTTCACCAAAATATCTTTTGGTTTCAATACAGGGCTTCCTCCACTCAACGAACACCCGGGAGTATTAGCCCTACTTCAGCGGAAGACGCAAGTTCCCGCTGTGTACTATGTTCCTCATCTCTTCAGAGACGATTTGTTATGCCATTATAAAATATCGGAACCGACAGCCTGTTCCACCGACCGGTGTACATTCCGCATTCCTTCGCCTGTATTGCCTTGTGTTCCCGGAATCAGAATAACCGCCGGTGTCAGCTGTGTGCGCACTTTGTCAA
>CBCTHD010000089.1:0-7887 GCA_965146615.1 uncultured Clostridia bacterium | reverse complement strand
TTATGAACGCCATTGGCAGCGGCAAACTCAGAAAAACCGTATACGAATCCAGTGCGGCGACGGAAACCTATCTTGCCCACCAGCTCCCGGACAAGGCGAACGCCCTTGCAACGCCGGTTGGCTTGCTGGTTCTGCTTTTGGTGTTTGACTGGAGACTGGGGCTGTTGAGCCTTTTGCCCATCGCGGTTGCATTCATCATCATGAGCGTGATGACGGGAAAACGTATGGCAAAAAAAATGGAGGAATACAACAACGCACTGGCACAAATGTCCAATGAGGCGGTGGAGTACGTGCGCGGAATATCCGTTGTGAAAACGTTCGGACAGTCCGTATTTTCCTTTAAGCGGTTTAAAGAATCCATAGACAACTACGAAAAGTGGGTGATCGCATACACAAAGGACCTGCGCCTGCCCATGATGTTCTATACCACTCTTGTAAACGGCATTTTTGCGGTGCTGATTGCAGCGGCGATGGTGATGACGTCGAATGGCGTGACAAACGAATTTCTGCTGAACCTGATGTATTACATTATCATTACGCCCATTATCACACTGACCCTGACCAAAATCATGTATGCCAGCGAGAACAAACTGATTGTGGCGGACGCCATGAACCGCATTGATGCTATTTTCGAAATAAAGCCGCTGCCGGAAGCGGAAAAGCCGCAGCGCCCGAAAGATAATTCCGTTGTGCTGGATGGAGTCTCTTTCCGGTATCAAGGCGCAGACAGAAACGCGCTGGACCACATCTCTCTTAGCATCAAGCCGGGCGAACATGTTGCCTTTGTGGGTCCTTCCGGCGGCGGAAAAACTACGCTGGCCAGCCTGGTGGCAAGGTTCTGGGACGTTGACCGCGGCGCTGTCAAAATCGGCGGCGTGGATGTAAAGGATCTTGCAAAGGAAACGTTGATGGATACGGTAGCTTTTATTCCAGGATTCCAAGCTGCTGAAAACCTCGATTTTGGAAAATGTGCGGATGGCAAAGCCGGACGCGTCGCGGGAACAAGTCTTAAAAGCGCTCCACGATGCGCAGTGCGATGATATTCTGCAAAAGCTGCCGGCGGGCGTGGATACCGTTGTGGGCGCAAAGGGCGTATATCTGTCGGGCGGAGAACAGCAGAGAATCTCCATCGCCCGTGTTATGCTGAAAAACGCGCCGATTCTCATACTGGATGAGGCAACGGCTTTTGCCGATCCGGACAACGAATCCAAGGTACAGGCGGCATTTCATATACTTGCGAAGGGCAAAACCGTGCTCATGATCGCGCACAGGCTGTCAACCGTCACCGGCGCGGACAGAATTGTCGTCATAAAAGACGGAAAAATAGCGGACAGCGGAACGCATGAACAATTAAAAGACAAGGACGGACTGTATGCTGAAATGTGGAAACAATACAACAAGGCGGCAAAATGGAAGGTAGGTGCAGCAAATGCTTGAAAAACTAAAACACACCTTTGCCCTTTCGGATCAGGGCGCTAAGGATATGGTCAAGGCGTTTCTCGCCTGCATTTTACATAATATTTCTCTGATGGTTCCGGTGATGCTTTTATACAGTCTCGTCAGCGACCTGCTGGACGGCGGAATACCGGATGGGAAAGGCGCGTTCTACATTGCGGGAATTGTCATAGCGCTTGGACTCATCTTTTTTACGTATTATATCCAGTACAATGCGACGTTTTTTGCCACCTATGTGGAAAGCGGCGTGCGCAGGCTTACCCTTGCGGAAAAGTTAAGAAAGATTCCTCTGTCCTTTTTCGGGAAAAAGGATTTGGCAGATTTAACGAATGTCATGATGGGAGACTGCGCTTCCCTGGAAAGCGGGTTGTCCCATTGGGTTCCGGAACTGATCGGTTCGGTGATTTCCACCTTGCTGATAGCAATCGGTATTTTTGTGTTTCACTGGAAAATGGCGCTTGCTTCTCTGTGGGTGCTGCCCGTTTCCTTTGGGATTCTGTTTCTCACATCAGGTTTGATGAGAAAAACGGAGCGAACGGTACATGCGGCTCAAATTTCCTGTGCCGACGGAATACAGGAGTGCCTGGAATCTGTGAGAGACTTAAAAGCAAATAACGCAGAACAGGAATATCTAAAGGGACTGGATCAAAAAATTAAAACGGAAGAGAAACGGACGATATTCAGCGAGCTGACACATGCGATATGCAATACCTCTGCCCGCATGGTGTTAAAGCTGGGAATTGCAACCACTGTTTTGGCCGGAGGAATGCTGCTTGTCTCCGGGCAGATTTCCCTGCTGACCCTGTTTGCCTTTTTGATCCTGGTTTCCCGTTTGTATGATCCGCTGACTGCCGCTTTGGATAATCTGATAGCCGTCATGATGATGCTGAATATCCAGTGCAAACGGATGGATGAAATTTTAAGCTATCCGGAGCAGGCGGGTACAACCCAACTGACCAACAAGGGCTATGACATTACCTTTGCGCATGTAGGATTTTCTTACAACAGCGGGGAAACGGTATTAAAAGATGTGTCCTTTACCGCAAAACAGGGAGAAGTCACGGCGCTGGTAGGTCCTTCCGGCGGCGGAAAAACCACGGTGTCCCGCCTTGCCGCAAGGTTCTGGGATATACAAAAGGGAACCATCAGCGTGGGCGGCATGGACATCTCGAAAATCGACCCGGAAACGTTGATGTCGCTGTATTCCATCGTATTCCAGGACGTAACCCTGTTTAACAACACGGTCATGGAAAACATACGCCTGGGCCGGAAAGGCGCTTCCGACGAGGAAGTCCTTGCGGCGGCAAGGCTTGCAAACGTGGACGAATTTGCCGAAAAACTGCCGGATCAGTGGAACACCTTGATTGGTGAAAACGGCTGCGCGCTGTCGGGCGGAGAACGTCAGCGCATTTCCATCGCAAGAGCGTTTCTGAAAAACGCCCCCATTATCTTGCTGGACGAAGCAACCGCTTCCCTTGACGTCGAAAATGAAACGTTGATTCAGGAATCCCTGTCAAAGCTCATTGAGAACAAAACAGTGATGATCATTGCCCACCGCATGCGTACCGTAGCGGGTGCAGACAAGATTGTCGTGCTTGCAGACGGAACGGTGGCGGAGCAGGGAGATGCCGACACGCTTATCAAGCAGAACGGAAGCTACGCCCGTATGGTAAAGCTCCAGACACAGAGCCAGAATTGGGCGATGGAATAAAGAAAACAACAGAAACAACAGCAGCTGCGAAAGGGCACAAAGCCTTCTCGCAGCTGTTGTTTTTTAGAAACAGACCCACAAAAAGCAAACCCGGGCATGACGGACGTCGTGCGACTGTGCACAAAAACAACACTTTTTGTTGCATGAAATGCTGTGCAATTCTACAAAAATAAAGCAGGGACGCGCTTTGCCCTTGACAAGTTTCAACGGTTTTGTTAAAATAAAAACAGTGTTATGAAATACTGTTATGAAATATAGCAGGAGGAAGGACGAGGAAAGCGTGAGAAAACGAGTGGAGGGCGTACAGGAAAAATTGCTGGTATGCGCCGTGGCGGAATTTTTGGAAAAAGGCTATACAAATGCTTCCCTGCGCACCATTGCGGAAAAAGCGGGAACCAGCACCAATTCCATCTATGTCCGCTTCGGCGATAAGGAGGGGTTGTTTTCCGCCCTTGTGGAGCCTGTCATTGCGGAATTAAAGGAGATGTTTCACAACATTCAGGAAACCTTCCATTCCTTCGATAAAGAGACGCAGCGGCGTGAGGTCGGGCGGTATTCATCGGAGGAAATGCTGCATATGGTGGACTATATTTACGATAATCTTGATGTATTCCGCTTGCTTTTGGACGCCTCCTACGGCACAAAGTTTCATAACTTTGTGGATTGGCTGGTATCCATTGAGGAGGAATATACCTATAAATGGATGGCGGTGACGGGCTACGTGCCGCAGATGGAGGGAATCATGACGAAGGATTTGCTTCACATGGTGTTTACCTCCTACTTTGAAGGGATTTTCGAGGTCGTCCGCCATGGAATGGACCGTGCGGACGCCAAAAAGTATATCGATATGCTTGGGACCTATCATCACGCAGGGTTTCTGGCAATTATGAAAGAGGAATGCGCTGGATAGACTGCTGCGCTTGCCTATCGTTGGTAGCGGCAAATGCGGCGTTCTTTGCCAATAGCAGGGCTGCCGAAGGAATGCGTTGGCAGCCTTATCATAAAGCAAAGAGTTAGTAAAAACTAACTCAAAGAAGGAGGTATATATCATGCACAAGCAAAATCCGCTGCTTCGCATTTGGAGCTGGGGAAGAGACGAACACGGCAGCCTTATCAGCGCTGTCATCAGTGCATTCGCCGGTGTTTTACTGGGAATGCTGCCATATTTTGCGGCGGCACAAATCATTATAAAGCTGCTGGCGGGAGAAAAAGCGCTTTCCGCTTATTTGACATGGCTCGGTATTGGCCTGGCGGGATACATAGCGAGAACGCTGCTCTATAACATGGCGCTTTCTGTCTCGCACAAGGCGACCTTTTCCATTCTCAAGACGATACGGCAGAAGATTCTGTCTAAGCTGCCGAACTTGCCGCTTGGGACGGTCATGGATATGCCCAGCGGCAAAATCAAGCAAATCATTGTAGACCAGGTAGACGGTATGGAGACGACGCTGGCGCACCTCTTTCCCGAAATGACCGCCAATGTGGCAGGTCCGGTACTGATCCTGATTTATCTGTTTGTGCTGGACTGGCGCATGGCGCTGCTGTCCCTTGTGACCATTCCGGTGGGAATGCTGTTTGCCATGTCTGTTATGGGAAACTATGCGAAGGATTATGAAGGCGCCGTTAAGACGACGATGGAAATGAATGCAACGATTGTGGAATACATCGGCGGCATTGAAGTCATCAAGGCGTTCAATCAGGGCAAGGCGTCCTATGCAAAACTGTCCGACAGGGTTATGGCAAACGCAAAGTATTATTATAACTGGATGAAAAAGAGCCAGTTCGGCATGTCAATGGCATATGCCATTGTGCCGGGTACGCTGATTACCGTTCTCCCCCTTGGCTGGCTGTTTTATCAAAATGGGAGCCTTTCTGTGGAAACCTTTATCACCACCGTTATTTTATCACTTGGCATTGCCGGACCGCTCATCGCCGCCATGAACTTTGTGGACACGCTGGCGCAGGTAGGAACCACTGTAGAAGCTGTGGATGAGTTGTTGCGTGCAGAGGAACAGCATCACGGAAATCAGACCGTTTCCAACCCGAACACGGAGATTGCGCTTTCCCACGTATCCTTTGGTTATCACGAGGACAAGGAGGTTTTAAAGGACGTCAGCCTTTCCATTCCCGCAGGCAGCATGACGGCGCTTGTTGGACCGTCCGGTTCGGGCAAATCAACCATCGCCAAACTGATTGCCGGTTTCTGGGATGTGAAAAGCGGGAGCGTGACCATTGGCGGTGTGAACGAAAAAGATATTCCGCTGGAGCAGCTTTATGGTCAGGTGGCGTTCGTGTCCCAGGACAACTACCTGTTCGATGAGAGCGTGCGGGAAAATATACGCATGGGCAGACTGTCCGCCACGGACGGCGAAGTAGAAGCTGCCGCAAAAGCCGCGGGCTGCGACAGCTTTATCCGGGGGCTGGAACAAGGCTATGAAACCAAGGTAGGAACCGGCGGCGCACACCTCTCCGGTGGAGAGCGGCAGCGCATTGCCATCGCAAGGGCAATGCTAAAGGACGCCCCCATCGTCATACTGGACGAGGCAACGGCTTATATTGATCCCGAAAATGAAGCAATCCTTCAGAAAGCGATTGCGCAACTGGTCCGGGACAAAACCGTTATCGTGATCGCCCACCGACTTTCTACCATTCAAAATGCGGAGCAGATTGTTGTGGTAAAAGACGGTCAAATCGAAGCGCGGGGAACCCACGAGACGTTAAGAAAGACCTGTCCGCTGTATGAATCCATGTGGCAGGCGCATATCGGGGCAAAGGACGGTGAAACGGCATGATAGAAACCTTCAAAAAAATATGGCGGTTTGCCGGAAAAGAACGGGCAAACATTAACAAATCCGTAGCGGTCAGCTTTTGCAATGCACTTTTCCGCATGTTCGAGGTCAGCGCCATATACTTTGTGATTGTGGCGTTGACGGAAGGGCAACGCGGTGCGAAAACCGCATGGATTGCGCTGGCGTTTATGCTGGCAAGCATTATCGGGAACGGGATTACCACCAGCTTTTCCAAGCTGCAACAGACCCATGCCGGTTACTTTATGGCGGCAAACGAACGGATTAAAATCGGCAATCGCTTGAAAAGGGCGCCGATGGGATTCTTTCAGGACAACAGTCTCGGCGAGGTGACGGGCGTCTGCACCACCGTGCTTGGCAACGTGGAGATGCTCGTTCCCATGACGCTGGTCAACATCATGGGCGGCGTCATCGGCACGGTTGTTTTCACGGCTGTCCTTCTGATTTTTGAATGGCGGGTCGGACTAATTGCGGCAGCGGGAATCGTGGTGTATTTTTTTGTTGTTTCCGCCATGGAAAAAAAATCCGCTGTCATTGCGCCGAACGCCCAAAAGTCCCAGACAGCCCTGACGGCGGCTGTACTGGAATATGTGCAGGGTATGGGCGTGGTCAAATCGTTTCATTTAAGTGGGAAAGGCGATAAAAAAGTGCAAGAGGCCTTGGAGTTTAACCGAAAGAGCAATTTGGACATGGAAAAGCTAATGACGCCCTACACCATTTTTCAGGAGCTTGCCCTGCAGGTGGCAGGTATTTGCATGATGTTCACCGCCGTTTTTTGCTGGCACAGCGGCACAATGCCCCTTGCAAAAGCGCTGATGTGTATTGTGATGTCCTTCCTTGTATTCGGACAAATCAAGCTGTTCGGCATGGGCATTTCCATGCTGCGGCTTTCCTCAGCGAGTATTGACCGCACACTGGAAACGGAAAAGATGGAGCAAATGGACGAGAACGGTGCGCCGCTGTCTCCCGACCGCCACGACATTACCTTTGATAACGTGCATTTTTCCTACAAAAACCGGGAGATTTTGCATGGAATCAGCGTGAAACTGCCGGATAAGACCACCACAGCGATTATTGGACCATCGGGTTCCGGAAAAACCACCCTTTGCAATCTGGTAGCGCGCTTTTGGGACGTGGACAGCGGCAGTGTGCAAATCGGCGGAAAGGACGTCAGGGACTACACGCTGGAGTCCCTGATGGACCAAATTAGCATGGTATTCCAAACGGTTTACCTCTTTGCCGATACGATTGAGAATAACATTAAGTTCGGCAAGCCGGAAGCGACACATGCAGAGGTGGTGGCGGCGGCAAAGAAAGCCTGCTGCGACGAATTTATCGACGCATTACCGGACGGTTACAATACGGTCGTCGGCGAGGGCGGCGCCTCGCTTTCCGGCGGCGAGCAGCAGAGAATCTCCATTGCAAGGGCGATGTTAAAGGACGCGCCGATTATCATACTGGATGAAGCCACTGCCAATGTGGACCCGGAAAAGGAAGACCGGCTGCAGAAGGCCATCGAAGCGCTGACGAGAAATAAGACCATTATCATGATTGCCCACCGCTTGAAAACCGTCCGCAACGCCGACCAGATACTTGTTGTGGACGACGGCAAAATCGTGCAAAACGGCAAACACGAGGATTTAATCGGACAAAAGGGCATTTACGCCGATTTTATCCTGGGAAGAAAAGAGGCAATCGGCTGGAAACTGTAAAGCGCGTGTATACCATTGCAAACAAGAATCCGTTGCGGTCTCTGCTTCGGCTGTTTCCACAAAGATTGTTCACAATACTTGACAGAGCCGAGAGAAACGTGATAGGATAGTAGCAAAAGGAACGGCCGCGCATGGCGGGCGAGCGCTCTTTTGCCGCAAATGAGCGCACCGCTGCCGGCGATGTGAAACAGAACTGGAGGAT
>CBCTHD010000088.1:0-7928 GCA_965146615.1 uncultured Clostridia bacterium | reverse complement strand
CGTAATTTAAGATGTTCGCCACAACCGCCGCCATTTCCCCGCGGGTAAACGTATCGTTTACTCCGCCAAAATTGGGGAACACAGCAAACGTTTCGAAAAAGGCGGTCTGTTCCGGATTGACCGTCATTTCCGTTTCTGCTGCCGTGATGTTTTGCGGAAACACAACGGTAAGCATACTGAACATTGCCACAAGCACAAGCGATACAATTTTTTTCATTATTTCTTCCCTGCCTTTCCTATTGTTTCTTTCATTTACTGATTTCCCGCTTCCTCTTTTAATACACGCAGCGTTATCTTTCTCCCGTTTATCCCTTTCAGGTCGGCCGAAATTTTGAGAGGACTTGTTTCTAAAATATGAATATTCGGGCTTGTTTCCAAAACCTCTTTCACGTTCACATTGTCAAATGTAATAATTTTCGGCTTGCTTGCCGCAAATGTCGGGTCTGTCAGCGAAATGTCAAATGTGGTATCGTCCTCATGTGTCATCAGAATGAGTTGTCCGTCAACCGTAACATCTCCGGCGCTTCCGCCGGACTTTTGCCAGAAATTATATCCGGTCACACCCAGGCGCGTATTTTTTACAACATGCGCTATATCGTCCTGCGCCAGTATTTCAAAGTCCGGCTCATATTCTTCCACCTCGCCGGCGGACATATTGGGCAGTATGACATAAGCATATTGCGCATTTTTCGGATGCATGCCGTGGTTTATCCAAATCTTTGCAAAATTTTCGGTGATGATATTATCTTCTCCGGCAGCCCACATATCTTTTTCACGTTCTGACCGTGTTTCCTTGACAGCCGTGATTTCCGTGGCGGTGGGGAAATAATAACCAATATCGCTGTTTTCCGTGTTCCCTTGGATATGGGCTGTTTTCACGTTTTCCACCACCGTGTCCGTACTGCTTGAAAACTCTTCTCCATTGATAAAGATTTTATTGGACGCGTCTGCTTGCAGTTTTCGGTTATCAATTACAGTTTGTATCTCATTTGTTCCGCCCCGTATATTGGAACCAATTGCCACAATGGAATTGTCAAAAATAAACCACGATTTCTTTCCTGACATGGAGCTGTTCCAGTTAAATGTCATCATGCCCGCGACTCCGTATTTTTCATCGTAGTCCATGCTGGACACCCAGTTATTCGTATTAGACATCTCGCCCTCATATCTTGTTGTTGTCCTCGGAACTAAATCCACGGTGATACCGGGCAGTCTGTAATGGTCAACTGCAATCCAATAATTGCGGTCATATTGCGTTCTGTCGTCATTGAGAATTTGCAGCATACCGGAACTTACATACCAGGCTTTCATTGCGTCTCCGTTTGCTGCTTCAAAGGTTTTTGTCCGGTCACTCACCATGGAAAGAGACGCCCCCCAATCACCGAACTGTCCGACAACCTTATCCCCTGTCGGAAAACGTTTCAGCCGATAGATGTCTCCGCGCGCCGCAATCTCCTCATTCGTCACCAGCGGGTCGTCAAGATGTCCCTGGTCTATCTTAAACTGCTTTACGATACCTAAAAATTTACTTTTATTTGGCTCGGTAAAATACTCGCATATCTGCTGCATTGTACCTGTAACGTTTTCACCAAACCGGATTCCATATCCAATGCTTCGTCCTGCCGCAGCGTCAACGGTGAAACCTTTGTATATAATTGACTCAAATCCGTCAATCAAACGGTTTGCAATGTCGTCGAGCGTCGCCTGCTCAATTTGCCATGGAGAGCCCGCCAATCCGGTTATGATATTTCCGGTATTAAACAACCAATCGCGCCCATAAGAAGCGTTGTACATAAATGACGTATGCGTAATATAGGTTCCGTCCCAATAATATCCATCCCTGTCGTCTACACCGACTTCCCGATAAAGGCACTCCTGCTGCAGCGAGTAAACCGCACGGTGCACATAAAACTCATCATGGAGCGCAAATCCCATTTTCAGCGACGCGGCGGCAAGGTAAAGCCGATTTGCCCCTGTATACTCATCGGAACAATGAAAATCTTGCGGAAGATAATACTCTATCGCCTCACGAAGCTCTGTCAGCAGCTCCTGCGGAAGCTCACCACGAAGCAGGACCATGATCTCGCCGGAATAGGTCGGCACAGATACCACCCATGCATACCAGTTGGAATACTGTTCAATCCCTTTATTATACTTCTTTTCCAGCATAAACCGGAGACAGTATTCGATATCGTTCAGCATTTCTTTATCATGATAAAACATGTTTCCCTCTTGCTGATATGCCACCGCCATGCTTCGAATACGCATAATCATAGTGGCGAGTTTGTTAGATTCCAACGCAAAATTGGCTTCCGCCGGTATCAGGTCTTCCCATAATTCAGACGTCTTTCCGTTCCTGATGATGGTATCTTTCCAACCCTTTGCGGTCTGTCCCGCATTTTCTATTGCCAACAGTCTATCTTCTGTTTTTTCGAGTAAATTTCCCGTATAGTTATTGAACAGCCTCTCGCGTATGTATTCGTAATCTTCGTCGGTATATACAATGTCCGTCTCGAAAAAGGCTGTCATTTTTTCCAGTGCGTCCCGTTCGAGGTCAATTTGCTCCTGCGTCACGGCATTATCCTCTAAAATCGTTTTCGCTTTTTCTATTTCAGCGCGATACTGCTCCAGAATTTCCGCATCAACTCTGCCGCCCAGTGTTGATTCTGCTAAAAACTTTTGTTTGATTTCCGCTAAATACACAGCTGTTTCTAAATCCTCTGTGGTCTTCGTATTGTCCAAATACACCCGCCATTGACTTAAGGATACAATCGCATCACAGAACTTGTTGTCCGTTTTTGTTATTTCCAGACGGATATAGCGGTGGCTCGTCTGATTGAAATGAATCGTTTTGCCATATGGACTGATCCCCAACCCGCGATATACCGTCGTCCAGGTCCTTTTGTCCGGTGATGTCGCTATATTAAATTCTTTGACGGCGGAATACGCCTCGTTCAGATAAATCTTATTATAAGGCGTTGGGTCATAGAGGTCCATAATGAGCACCGCCCGCTCCGTGCCAACAGGCGACTGAAACGTTGAATCATCACTTACATCCGTCAAGTTTTTCGTGCTGCCGACACTGATTCTGAGGGGCGCTCCGTTTTTATCCCACACCGAAACGTCAACAAATGCGTTAAGCGCCAGATTCTCGCCGCTTTCTGCGGCAACCACCGGTATGCTCCCCACCATTATCAGCAAGCACATAAAAATCACCGCTATTCTTTTCATATCCTTCCCTCCCATTTTCTACACGTAAAACGTGTGTTCTTTCATTCAATGGCGTTCCCTAATGGTCGTATGTCTTTTTTTCTGAAACGTCGAAATAAGAATTTTGAAAGCGTTCAATACGCCTACATGGAAGCGCGGAGCTTGCCGCTTCCTTCGTCAAAAAAAGAGTAAAACCGCTCCACTTACGCACTCAAAAGCCGCACCATTTATTCCTTTCGGCGTTTGACTCTTAGGATAAATGAAAACACAAATTTCTTTGATTCAAAAAATCATTTACCTGCACTGCGGTAGGTAATGAGGAGCTGGCGCCCATTGAACTTACAGTGATAGCCGATACGGCCGTTGCGAACAGTACTGCCTTATCTATTGCATACCCCCTGCAAAGACCCACGCATACACCGGCGATAAAGCTGTCTCCCGCTGCGGTGGTATCAACAGCAGGAACGCGAAAAATCGATTGATGCCGAATTTCATTTCCAACGTTATATAACGCGCCGTCAGCGCCCATCGTAATGATAATCTGACCGATACCGCTCTTGAAAAGCTCCGAAACTGCTGCCTTGCCCTCATCCAGCGTTTCAATCGTTTTTCCTAACAAATGTCCTGCTTCATACTGATTTGGTACAAAAATATCTGTATATTGCAATAATTCCGATGGGACAGGCAGCATAGGCGCAGGATTTATCAGCACAACACAATCATTTTCTTTTGCCTTTTCTGCAGCATATAACACCGTCTCCATCGGTATTTCAAATTGCAGCAGCAAAATATCCGCCCATTTTATCATATCAAGGTTTGCGTCTATAAACTCCGTAGTCCATTCCGCGTTGGCGCCCTGCGATAGGATAATACTGTTATCTCCGCCGCATACGGTTATCATGGCAATTCCGCTGTTTGTCTGAACAGAACAATCCTGCGCAGTTTCTATGCCGTACTCCTGTAAATTCTGAATGAGCGTTTCGCCATAAATATCGTTGCCAACGCGGCACATCATTTTTACCTTCCCGCCAAGTTTTGCCGCCGCCAATGCCTGATTCCCGCCCTTCCCGCCGGGAAGAGTTCGAAACTCGCCGCCAATCACGGTTTCTCCCAAACACGGTATCCGCTCTGTTGTGATTACCATGTCCATATTAACACTGCCGATAACTAATATATTTTTCATATCGCACCTTTTGGTAAATGCTTCATCGTGGATTCCACCATATCAGCAATTTTCACTTGACCTACGCCAAAAATAGAAGTTTTCAGTTCCCCGTTGACGGGCTTTGTCCAAACCTCTGAAATGCTGCCAGAACCATTTTTCAACCCCAAAATAGAACCTATGGTTGCGCCGTTGCAATCGGTGTCAAAACCTGTTTGTACTGCCATACAGATAGATTTTCCAAAATCTCCGCCGCCATAGAGCAACGCCGCCGTTACAATCATTGCGTTGGCAATTGTGTGACACCAACCATGGTCCGTATTTTCGTCATACGCACTATGTATTTTGCGAAAGCACTTCTCCTGACTGACGCCGTTTTTGAAATCGGCTACCAACTTTGATACGGCTTCATACAATCTGGAAGTCGCAGGGATTTGCGCAAGACCGCCATAGATGATTTCTTCCATATTATCGTTTACCGCCGCATATGCAAGCATTGCCGCGATGAACATTTCACCGTATATACCATTCTTGACATGGGAAATGGAGGCGTCCCGCCATGCCATTTCAGCGGCAAGCTCTGGATTGCCGGGGTTAATATATCCGAAGTAATCTCCTCTGATTTGCGCGCCAATCCACTCACGGTACGGGTTTTTATACACTGCTGAACAAGGAGGCACAAACCCGTTTACAAAATTTCGGAAGGCTACCCGTTCCGCCGTACAATACGCATTTTTTGACTGCAAGTTCATCCAAGCTCTTGAAACATCATAAGGCGTAAAATCCCTGCCGTATTTTTCTACAATTACATTTGCCAAAACCACATAGTTGGTATCATCGTCAACCGGTGCGCAGGAAACTGTGTCGGCATAACATCTGTCCTTAAGCCGGAAAGAATATTTTTCGCACATTTCATCGGTAATATCGGTTGATTTGATGTATCTGTACATCGGATAATTACCAGACTCTTTTAAAAGCGGAAGCAACTCGTCTGTCCGAATCCCTTCAATCGGTTTTCCCAGCAAGCAACCGCAAATTCGCCCGGTCCATGCGCCAAGGATTTTATCTTTTAACGTTTTAGTAGTTAATTTTTTCGATATTTTATACGTAAAATCAGGGCGCAAAAAGCGAATTTCCTCTAAGTCCGACGGCTCGTTATATTTGTAGTTCGGAATCTGTTTGCTATTTTGAACGATTTCAAACAGAACGTCCGCCATTTTTTCTTTTTGCTCCCCTTTCGGCATTTTGGCAACCGCTTCAAATAGAGCTTTGTACTGTGTCACGTCGATACCTTCCTCAATTGACTGGCGGTATTCAACCAACAATTCAGATGAATAAGATTCCCAATCATGAATGCTCTCGTATTCAGGCTGAATTTTTTTATCATACGAAAGTTCCTCTGCCATACGTTTCCCACTGCCTAATATCAGCGCATCTGTCGAAACATTAAAAAATTTTGCAATTTTTATAATGTTATTAATGTCGGGGTGCGCCGTCCCGCTCTCCCATTTTTGTACTGCCTGCCTTGTGACGTTTAACATTTGAGCAAATTTTTCTTGTGATAAATTAGCTTCTGACCGTAGTCTTGATATTGTTACACTTAATTTAATAATAGCGCATTCCTCCTTCGCCCATTTTCTGAGAGTAACTCTGAGTATGACTTTATTATATCATGCATAATTTTGTTTTGAAAGCAACTTAGGATAACAATATATGCAACCGTTCGTTGTCAACTATTTGAATTTCATAATTGCTTGAAACGTGATAGTTAGGATTGTCACATTTAGCGTCAGACTAGAAGAAAAATTTTCGTGATGAAATGGACTTACCGCTTTGTTGATAAAACTTTTTAAAAGGATGATACTGTATCCTACTGCGCATTTTGCATACGCGAAAAAAATACCGTATCAAATTTTAACGGAAACCGGCGCCGATTGTCGGAACCGTTCTAAGCCATCTTTCTTTTGGCGATTATCCGCACATGAGAAAGGCGAGTTGTTTTCTTTATTATAATTGTATAAATGACACTTGTCCGTTTTAGGCATTTCTTTCTGTACTCTAACATATCTGTCATCTATGATATATTTGCCACTTTTCTAAATTCTCTTTTATCACAATGCAAGCACTTTTTTGATATGTCCCCTAAAACGAATTTAATTATTGACATTTTAAAATGAAAGTTTTTAATAAAAATCCGGATTTTGAATGCTAAAAATTCACAGCAAAAAACGGGTCGCATTGATGCGCCCGCCCTTTATTTTGATAATTCTTCAATTCTCCCCCACAGTAGCGAAAAAAGAAAGTTCCCAAGACTATTTCTAATCTTGGGAACATGCTTCCTTATGAATTTCTTCCTTTATCTGACCCAATTATCTGACCCAGTTTTTTATATCAAATATTTATTGTTGACGTGCCAAGTAGCGGTCATACGCTGCCTGTTGAAGCTCTATCGCACGTTCCATGTTCAGTCCCTTCAGTGTCTCATAATAGCTGTCTATCGTATCGACAGATTCCTGTCCCGATACAATTTTTGCCAGTTTTTCTTCCCGGAATGTATTGATATCACTCATGATCTCTGAAAACTCTTTGTTTTCTTCTTCTGTCATTACGGTCAACGGCAGCTTATGAATTTTCGCGTCTGTCTGCGACCAAACTTCTACCGCCTCTTTTTGCACTTCCAGCGGATACATCTGGAACAGATAATCCGGATCCTGTTCAAACGGACCATTGTAGCAAGCGCGGATATATTTGCTCATTGCCTGGCTAACGGATAATCCTCCGTTCTTTTCTGTATCTAAAATAATATCGGTGTAGGTCGGTACGTTATCTACCATTTCATAGGAAACGCCTTCGCGTCCGAAATTGTACATCATATGTCCCGCTTCGCCGAATCCATAGTCAAGCAGTCTTGCCGCTACTTCTACATTTTTACAGGACGTCGTTATCGCTGCCCCACTGCCGCCTACTACCGACATAATATGTCCGGTAAACGGTGTCTCGCCTTTATTTTGTGCCACATAAGGAACCGGTACCAGCGTTGCGCCATCTACAGCTGCTTCCAGCCCGGGAATCCATGAGCCAAATCCACTGCCGTTCCAGCCGCTAACCGCTCCTACATCTCCACTGATAACCATAGCAGAAATACGTTTGCTGTCTTCATCTGCAAATCCGCTATCAATCAGACCTTCTTCATACCAGCGCGCCATTGTTGTCAAATAGTCGCGATATGCTTCTTCGTATTGACCGAATTTCACGGTGTCGTTTTCCACATACCAGCCGCTCTGAATACCAAATGCACCCATAAAATTGCTCATAGTATCCATATTGCTGTTTTTAAACTGCATGGAAATTGGTGTTTTTACGCCCAGTTCTTTAAACTTCAACAATACCGTTTCCCATTCGTCTATGGTTTCCGGAATTTCCAGCCCTGCTTCATCCAACAAATCTTGCCGAATCATGAAGCCCACGCATGTGCGCAACTTGTCAGCTTTTGTTACAAAGGGATAGATATAGTATTGTCCGCTGTCCGTTTGCACTTGACCTGCTACATCAGGAT
>CBCTHD010000087.1:0-7928 GCA_965146615.1 uncultured Clostridia bacterium | reverse complement strand
ACGAGCCACCTCAGCGACGCGCCCCAATACATTAGCGCAAGCGTACCGATTCTCATACCGCTCTCCGGTGTTACATACCAAACGGCGGTGGAAATAACCGCCGCAAAAACCGTTATCAACAGCGTCATGATACATTCTCTCCGGCTTTCAGATGAGCCGTCATTGAACGTTTTTCCATCCCAGTTGTAACAACGACCATTCCGACCCATACCGCCGTTACAAGCACCGCCATAGCGACGCCCGACGTTGCCATTTCATGCAGCATCGCGGACGCGTCCGCAGGGTTTGCCGCATTTGTCAAAAACGGGAACCACGGTGTAACCTCGCCGTGCCATATATGCTCGAACGCGAGCAGCGCACTGCCGCCCCAAAGCATATTGTTCAGCCAATTCATCTTTCTAAAAAACGGATTTTTGATTTCTGCATTTTCCTTTTTCCATTTTTTATCCGCGGTCTTTTTTGCGATTGTGGTGACAACCGCTTCTGCCGCAGGCACTATAAAACAAGCCATTCTATTTTCCTCCTTACTTCTAAATATTCGTATTTCGCCTTTTTATCATTTTTTAACCGTCTATATTTACCAAATTGTATGTACGGCTTCCCAAACCGATTTCTTCCGCATGTGCAAGCGTGTGCAGACCGTTTCTCGATTCTATACGCTCCACAAGCGACTTTCCGCCGCCGTCCTTTTGCGCGTAAACAAGGTCGATACACGCTTGATCAAGCGCGACGGGGTCGGTCGATGCGAGAATACCGATATCCGCCATCTCCGGCGCCGCCGGATTTCCGTCACAGTCGCAGTCGATGGAAAGATTGTTCATCACATTTATATATACGACCTTTCCGTCAAGATAATCCACGACCGCGCTGTTCGCTTCCGCCATAGACTCGCAGAATCCATCTTGATCGCCGCCCCACGGGCTGTCTTTGCTTACTCCGGCAGTATGAATCCAGCTCTTTCCTTCGCTCGATGCGATACCGATTGACATATTTTTTATCGCGCCGCCGAATCCTGCCATCGCGTGTCCCTTGAAATGCGCTATGGAGATGAGCGAATCATAATTTGCAAGATGCGAGCCGACGTAATTTGTTTGAATCGTCGTGCCGCGTGCAATCGGTATTTCCAACGATCCGTCCTCATCCATGATATCAACGTCGGCAATCGCGGTAAAGCCGTGGTCCTCCGCTACCTGTTTGTGCATCGCAGTGGAAGCGCGGCTGCCGCCGTAAGCGGTGTTACACTCGACAATCGTCCCGTCTACCGACTGTACCAAGTCCTTAATTAAATTCGGATCAAGGTAATTACTTGCCGGCGGCTCTCCTGTTGAAATTTTAACCGCGACATTGCCCTCCGGCGCAAAGCCAAGTTTCTCATAAACAGACATTAAGCCCTCTGCAGAGATGTCGGTCGTCATATAAACGTCGGGAGCTGTCTCAGTCGGCTCTGTCGCCTCGGTCGATGTGCCGGAAGTCGGCTGTTCTACGCCGCCGCTGGGAAAGGTAATCGTTACCGTTTGCGTCGTCTCGTCCCATTCCACTTCTCCGCCGAGCGCTTCAATAATCGCCCGAATCGGCACCATGGTCCTCTCGTTGTCCTTGATAGGCGTTGTACCGCGCCCCGGGTCAATCTCTGCGGTTTCACCGTTTACGGTCATAACAGGATTGCCGATCTGAAGCGTAATCGTTGTATTGCCATCCGCAGCAAACGCCTTATCCTTATAATTATTATACACGGCAATCCCGGCAAATGCAAGACAAATCATGACCAATGCGGCAATAAACGCGACGCCCTTTTTAATGCTTACCGTTTTTGTCATTCCAAAACCTCCTTTATACAAATTTATAAATATGCCAAAAGGCGACACACCCTGTTTACACTGTTGCTTTCACTCGCGCGCGCCCACCAAGAACGATCTTACGTCCGGAGAAATCACCGCTGCCTATATTGTGGACCATCACACATGGGGGCACTGTCTCTTGACAATTTATTTTACAATACGTTTGGTGCAACCCCATCGTTATTTTTTTATCAAATACCGCAGCCACAGACTGTTACCGTCTTTGCGCTGCGCGTCTTTCAGTTCAAATTCCACAGGCCTATCCCCTGTAAACTCTCCGCGTGTTTCAAACAGCGCTGGTGTTTGAGAAGAACCGTCTGCGGCCGCGGCGACCACAACGCTCAGTTCGTCGCACATTCCGGCTTGTATAAATGACCAGTTTAACACACCGCCGCCGCCAAGCATAAGCGTATCAATGTGAAACAGATTTTTCAGCTTTTCAAGCACTGCGCCGTAATCAAGGGAATCCTTGCCGGCAATTATATATGAAATGTTTTTTCTTCTTAAAAAATCTTTATAGGCATTGCTCGCTTGTTCCGTCAGCACTTCAAGAATATGGGCGGTGGTGTCAACATAGGTTAGCGTGTTTTTTTCCCAGCCCAGTTTGCCCGATGGGTCAACCGATACATAATACATACCGAAATCCGCATCCGCGATATAATCTCCCGCCGGTACAGTTGGCGCGCATTCGTCAAGTTCCGGCTTTTTATAAAAGGTAAAATTATCGTCGGTCGTTATGCGTCCCGACAGCCAGCCCTGATGCTTATAATAGGAATTTTTCCCAAAGGCAATATCATAAAACGCTTTGCCCGCCCGCGCCCCCTCGGCGGTATCCATGTATTTGCCCATTATTTTACCGTCTATGGAAGTCAGCATATGACAAAATAGATAAGGTCTGTTCATCACATTTTTCCTCCATACACAGGAAAGAAACTGCTGTCGCCGTAATCCTGAATACGTTCCAGATTTTTAAGATGTTGCATATCCGCATCGGAAATTACAAAATCAAGCTGCGCGTTACTTCTCATGTGGTCAGGGTTGGTCGTCTTGGGAAGCACGATCATGCCGAGCTGCAAATCGTATTTCAGGCAAAGCTGCGCTGTTGACACATGATACTTTTTCGCCATATCCGCGACCTCCCGGTTTTTCAACACCTCTCCGTGCGCGATAGGAGAATATGCTTCAACGAGAATATCTTTCTCCTTACAGTGATCAATCAGCGAAAACGGGGTGTTCGTCACATGGGCAAGTATCTGATTTACCATGGGCGAAACCACACTGTCTGTCAGCAGATTTTCAATGTCCTCCTCAAGAAAGTTTGAAACGCCTATCACTCGTACCTTCCCCGCCTTATGCGCGTCCTCCATAGCGCGCCAAACCTCTTTATTTTCCTCAAAATAGCGGTTGTCGGACTGATTGACCTCTGCCCATGGCTGCGGACTGTGGATAAGCATCATATCCATGTAATCCATACCCATTTTTTCAAGTGTCGCGTCAATAGAGTCCGCTGCTTCCCGATAGCTTTTATGCTCCGCCGCCACCTTTGAAGTGAGAAACAACGTCTCGCGCGGCACGCCGGACAGCCGCACGCCCTGCGCAACGCCTTGTTCGTTGCCGTAAGCCTGCGCGGTATCGATATGCCGATAACCCATTTCGATCGCCGCTTTTACAGATTTCGCGGCCTCCTCATTTTCCATCAACCATGTCCCAAGTGCGAGTTTTGGTATCGCGATGCCATCTCTGGTTGTGTAGTTTTCATCAAAAATCATCTTCTTTTCCCCGCCTTTCCTTATTTCAATTTTTTATATTCCTCGTCTGACACCGCTTCGAGCCATTCGTTCGCGCCGCCCTCGGCAGGCACCTCTACCGCCAAATGCTGAAACCATTCGTCCTTCGCGGCTCCGTGCCAATGCTTGACTTCAGGAGGAATATTTACAACGTCGCCCGGCTTCAACTCACGCGCTTCTTTGCCCCATTCCTGATACCAGCCGCGTCCCGCCGTCACAAGCAATATCTGTCCGCCGCCGCTTTTCGCGTGGTGAATATGCCAATTGTTGCGGCAGCCCGGCTCAAACGTCACATTCGCAATCCCGACCTGCTCACTTGACAGCATAGCAAGATAACTCTGTCCTATAAAAAATTCCGCAAATGCATCATTTTTCTCTCCTGTTTTGAATACGCTTAATTCTTTCATGTTAAGTTCGCTCCAATCCATTTTTTTATATTGTTTTCCGCGCCCGCCACGAACGCGCCATGTATCGCAAGACCTCTTTTTACATTCGCACCGGCGCACAGCTTTTTAATGTCGGCTTCGCTTCTGCCCATGCCGCTGCCCTCGTGCGTGCAAAACGGCATAATCGTTTTGCCCGACAAATCATATCGCTCCAGCACCGCAAACACCGCAACTGGCATGGTGCCCCAATAATTCGGATAGCCGAGATAAATGGTGTCGTATTGTTCCAAGTTGTCGGGATACGCTTTTAACGCAGGGCGCGCGCCGTTTTGCAAATCGTTTTTCGCCTGCTCGATACACTCTGAGTAATCTTCCGCGTATGGCACGACCGGCTCAATCTTGAATAGGTCCGCGCCGGTCAGATTTTGCAGCATTTTCGCCGCGATTTCCGTGTTGCCGACGGGCAGATTTTTGATCGTCCCGTTTACATAGTTGTTTCCGCTGCGCGAAAAATATAAAATAATTTCCGCCATGCTCTCTCCCTCCTCACACCTTCTTTTGATTCCATTATACAACGATTTCTCTTGACAAGGAATAGCCGATATGTTAATATAGTATCAACTTGTAGTTGATACGGAGATGGTGAAATGTATCATCCTCAGCTTGACATATTCATTGCCGCGGCGGACTGCGGCAGCTTCAACAAGGCGGCGGAGGTGCTGTTCGTATCGCCTACGGCTGTTATGAAACAGATCAATGATCTCGAAAGCCGCATTGGCGTGCGGCTGTTTGAACGCACTTCGCATGGCATACGTCTCACCAGTGCGGGCGAACAGTTTTACAAAGACGCGAAATTCATCATGAAGTACAGTGCGAACACGATAAGCCGTATTCGGCAAAGCGCGAACGATGGCAAGTACATCGTCAAAATAGGCACATCGGTGTTGTACCCGTGTAAGGTGCTGATGGACTTGTGGGGGCGCGTGACTGATATTTACGCAAAGTTCAAGATTAGCGTGGTCCCGTTTGAGGACGACCATCATAATATTCTGACGGTGATAGGCGACATCGGGAAACGGTTTGATTTTATCGTCGGCGCGTGCGACTCGCCACAATGGCTTGGACGCTGTAATTTCTATAAGCTGGGCGAATATAAGGAGTGCGTCGCCGTGCCGCGCGCCCATCGGCTCGCAGGAAAAAAGCTGCTCACCATTGAGGACCTGTACGGCGAAACGCTGTTTATGGTCGGTAAAGGCATAAGCACGACGCTCGATAAGCTCCGCGACGAGTTTGAGGAAAATCATCCGCAGATCCAAATTGAGGACACATCTTATTACGACATTGATGTGTTTAACCAGTGCGAGCAAAGCGGCGGCGTTATGCTCACGCTCGACGCTTGGGCAGAGGTACATCCGTCGCTCGTCACTCTCCCCGTTGACTGGGACTGCACAATTCCCTACGGCATACTGTATCCTCTAAATCCGTCCGATGATATTGCGAAGTTTTTGGAGATGATCGAAACAGTTGTTACATGACATTCCTATGTTTGTATATCATACGATTTGAGAAGAGAAGATTAACCGAACTGTGCAAAATGATAGAAAGAATAACGGAGAGAAACCGCGACAAATCCTTTTATCTCAGCGGTTTGATTCGCGCGGTATTCACCGATTTCATTTCAAATCGTGATTTGAGCGATATTTCTGTTATCACATGTTACCGTAACAAAAGCCCCTCAAACGCCAGCCGCGCCGACATTTGAGAGGCTTTTCATGTTTTCTTTTTCAATCGTTTACCGCTGCGCCAGCGAAGGCGTTTTTTCCTGCCTTGCAATGCGGATCATTGCCATAGTCAATCCCGCTGTGACAAAAAATGTGAACATCACACGCGGATAGAACCAGACATATTCCACCATAGAAATAAACGCAATGCCGGAAAGTGCGGATACGCCGGCTATCAGCATATTTTTCACTTCCGGGCGCACCGCTCTGTGCACCGCCGCACCGCTTCTGCGCACCAATGCGCAAACAAACCAGACAAAGCTAAGCAATCCAACAATGCCCATTTCGACGAGAATCTCCAGATACAGCATGTGAGAGTGCGGCGCAACTGCGGCACGCGCTTCTGCATATGGCGGATAGACTGTGCTGAAAGCATTCGGGCCAAGACCAATGCCCTGCAAGGCGTATCCGTTGCCCAGCATTTTCAAAACGCCCTCCCAAATCAGGAGACGGTAGGAGCTGGAGGAATCCTCCAGGTTGCCGATCGTCAAGATACGGTTGATGATGCTGCTTGGCAGCAGCGGCACGCACAACAACCCGACCACGATCAGTATTGGGATCAGCTTTTTATTATAGAACCATGCAAATACCACCAGCGCAATGGCAAAAGAAATCCAGCCCGACCGGGAATAGGTCATCAAAAGCGCGCCGACCGGCAGCATACAAAACACCAGCAGCAGTGTTTGCCTGCCCAGCGTTTTGGCATTGAGTGCATAAGCAAAGCAAAACGGCAGAAGCAGCACCAAAAATTCTGCATAGTTGTTGGGGTTGCCCATAGTGGAGAACACGCGCCCCGGCATATCCTTATTCAGCGTTAAATCTGTGAGCGACGCGCTGATTTCCACGCCGGCCGCTCTTTGATAAAAGGCATAGACACTGGTGAGCAGTATCCCAACAAAAACCACCGTCATAAATTGCTTCATTTTTTCATAAGAATCCACCGACCCATAAATGTCCAGGCAAATCAGGAAGGACGCCACAAAAAACATGAGCACGCGGACGCTGTCGCTTCTGTCATGCGAAACCAGCACGCCGCTAACAGTTGCCATCATAAAAATGAGTAGCGGCAGCCAAATGCCCTTGACACTTTTTCCCAAGTTTCTCCCGCTGAGCAGCACAAGAAAATAAATGCCTGAAATACCGATCGCGCCCAGTAGCATATACATATTGTTCCACATGTCGTGCGGAACCAGTGCCACGAAAAAAATAAAAATGGCAAGCAACCCGTTCAGGCTGCAAACAAATGACCCACGCACAAAACGTTCGTACAGCGTTGCATTGATGCTGTTTTCATTATAAGAACGAAGTTTCCGGTAAATTTTCGTACACCAGCCCAGGATGCCCTGTACCACCCGATCCACAAAGGAATACAAAACGGATGACTGTATTTTAGGCTCCAACCGGCTATCCTTTGCAAAAAAGCCAAAAATCCCACTGTTTTTCCACAAGCGTCCCAATGCGCTGACGCCTTTGCCGATCCAGCAGACAATTGCGCTTTCATAAAACGCCCGGTACAGCCAATTCGCCAGGCTTAAAATGCCGGAAACGATCAAACTGTTTTCAAACATACCGGAATTACTCCTTTACTTGAATATCGTATATCCGCAAATAAATTTTTGCTTTTCCTGCACGAATGGTCAAGCTATGCCCCACGCTGTATTTGGTGCCGCCCAGAATCGCGCCGTGTTCATATTCTGTTCCCCTGACTTCCGTTGTAATGATCACTTTTTTGTAGCCCGGTCTGCTGGATAGCACATATTCTCCGTCACTGTTTGTCCCATAGGAAGCAGCATCTTCCACCTGGATGTCAGTGATGGTCCCCAGTTCCGAATTGGTGCCGTCGTCCATGACGCTGTCGCCTATCTCCATGTTCTCCAATACAAATTCCGATACTTCTTCCGCCATAAACTGCATTTGTATGGTCTTACCGCTGGACGTCTCCATCCTTCCTTTCAGCTGGGAATACCCAAACACTGCTACCACCGCCAAAACAGCGATAATGATAATTGCATCGACTACGTTGAATCTGATTTTTTTCTTTTGTTCCATTTCTCTTCAAACGACTCCTTTCTTTTATTTGACATATTCCTGATAGACATCATCTAACAGCTTGTCCAGGTCAAATACTTCGCGGAC
>CBCTHD010000086.1:0-8051 GCA_965146615.1 uncultured Clostridia bacterium | reverse complement strand
CCGCGTATGCGCCAGCTGCTCCTGCGTCATGGAATAGAGGACGTAGCTCTGGTCTTTGGTTTCATCAAGCGCCTTTTTGAGCAGGTAACGCCCGGCAGTATCGTCATAGACAATGCGCGCGTAATGTCCAGTCACAACAAAATCATATCCTAACTCCTGCGCCCGCAGGAACAGTTTTTCAAATTTTAAATACCGGTTGCAGTCAATACAGGGGTTGGGCGTTGACCCGGTTTCATATGCCGCTACAAAGCGGTCAATGACGTCCTCCTGGAACCGGTCGGTAAAATTAAATACATAGTAGGGGATACCCAGCGAATGCGCAACGTTGCGCGCGTCCTCCACATCGTCCAGCGAACAGCAGGAACGCTCCCGCGGCACGCCCGCGTCCTCGCCGCGAAACAGCTTCATCGTGACGCCCATGCAATCATATCCCTGTTCCTTCATGAAATAAGCAGCTACGCTGGAGTCCACGCCACCGCTCATGGCAATCAACGCTTTTTGATTCACTGCGGACACACCTCCTTTTTCACATCACCCACCGCAGTTACAATGCGGTATCCTGCCGATTCCACACGGCGCTCCAAACAGCCCCGGCACTGTGCCGCTTCATCTCCGGTGCATATCTTGTTTTCATACAATTCATACAGCTTGCGTACGCGAACCGGAGAGAGGTTTGGCATCACCACATTTGCGCCCGCCTTCAGTCCCATCTCCCGTCCCTGCGGGTGAATGGTGCCCAACGCCGTTGTCGCCGGAATCAACGCATAGGGAAACAGCAGCCGCAGCACGGCAATCAGCCGCAGCGTGAGACGGAAATCGCCGTTTTCAAAATCGCGAAACGGCGTCCCGGCATGACGAATATAAGGCCCAATTCCAATCATATCCGGCTGCAGCTCCTGCAAAAACCGGAGGTCGGAAATGAGATTTTTTGTCGTTTGGTACGGGGAGCCCACCATAAAGCCGGAGCCCACCTGATAGCCGATTTCCTTTAAATGAAACAGGCATTCTTTTCTGTTTTGCAGACGCATATTGTCCGGGTGCAGCTTGCTGTAATGCGCATTGTCCGCCGTTTCATGCCGCAGCAGATACCGGTTTGCGCCCGCCTGATAATAAGCCAGATAGCTTTCCTTTGATTTCTCACCCAGCGACAGCGTGATCGCGCAGTCGGGAAATGTCTCCCGTATCGCGGCGACAATATCGCAAATGACCGCGTCGGTATAAAACGGGTCCTCGCCCCCTTGCAGCACAAAGGTGCGAAAGCCCAGCGAATAGCCCTCCCCGCAGCAGGAGAGAATGTCCTCCTTGCTGAGCCGGTAGCGCACCGCCGTTTGATTGTCCCGGCGGATACCGCAGTAAAAACAATTGTTTTTGCAATAATTGGTAAACTCAATCAGACCGCGAATATAGACTTCATCGCCATAAACCTGCCGCCGAACCGTATCTGCGGCGGTAAACAGCAGTTTGTCAAAACGGTCGGTTTCCAGCAGCGCCGCAAGCGCATCATCGGGCAAATCGCGGGTTTGCGCCAGCGTCGTTACCATTTGCTCAAAGGCTTTCATAAATGCTTTCACAGCTCCTCATTGCAAGAATTGTTTTTTGGATCAAATCGTCCAGTTCCCAGCCGAGCATCCCGGCGCCGCGTTCTATCACTTCCCGCGAGCATCCCGCAGCAAAGTTTGCACTTTTATATTTTTTCTTCACGGACTTGACCTCTAAATCGGACACGCTTTTGGACGGGCGCATCAATGCAACCGCACCGATAAGCCCCGTCAACTCGTCAACGGCATAGAGCACCTTTTCCATTTCGTGCTCCGGTTTGACGTCCACCGTCAGCTGATACCCATGGCTTGCCACGGCGTGAATCAGGCGTTCGTCCAAACCGCGCGCCCGCATAATTTCCTGTTCCTTGATGCAGTGCTGTTCGGGAAACTGCTCAAAATCCAGGTCGTGCAACAGGCCCACAATGCCCCAGAAATCCGCTTCCTCCGTATAGCCAAGCTGCTGCGCAAAGTAGCGCATCACGCCTTCGACGGTCAGCGCGTGCTTCAAATGGAAAGGCTCCCGGTTATATTCGGTCAGAAGCGACCAGGCTTCCTCCCGTGAAATTTCTTTACTCATATCAAATCGCTTCTTCCATTAATGTTCCGGCGTTTCACATGCCCCGTCGGCGCAATGCGCGCAGGAGGCGCAGTCCGGAAACTGCGTATGGTCGTAGTCAATGCCGTTTTTGTCGTAATAATCTTTAATGGCAGCCTTCACAGCTTCCTCCGCGAGAACGGAGCAGTGGATTTTGTGCGGCGGCAGCCCGTCAAGCGCTTCCACCACCGCCTTGTTTGTCAGCTCCAGTGCCTGGGACAGCGGTTTTCCTTTGATCATTTCCGTCGCCATAGAACTGGACGCGATGGCGGAGCCGCAGCCAAAGGTATTGAATTTGACGTCAGTTATAATACCGTCGTCAATTTTCAAATAGATTTTCATAATATCGCCGCATTTTGCGTTGCCGACTTCACCGACGCCGTCCGCGTTTTCCATCGTGCCGACATTGCGGGGATTTTTAAAATGGTCCATAACAATTTCACTGTATAACATAATTTCGTTTTCCCTCCTCCAAATCGTGCCATACCGGGGACATGTTCCGCAGATACGAGACAACCTCCGGTACAGCCTGAATGATATAGTCAATTTCCTCCATAGTATTTTCCGTAGAGAGCGAAAGCCGCAGCGACCCGTGTGCAATTTCATGCGGCCGTCCGATTGCCAACAGCACGTGGCTGGGATCCAGAGAACCGGAGGTGCAGGCGGAACCGGAAGAAGCGTAAATGCCCTTTTCATTTAACAGCAACAGCAGGGATTCCCCTTCAATTCCTTCAAAGCATACGTTTACATTGCCGGGCAGCCGGTGTGTACGGCTACCGTTGAGAACGGTGTGCGGTATCTGGGTCAGCGCGTCAATCAGCCTATCGCGCATGACCGTCAGCTTCGCCGTTGTTTCCTCCATTTGGGAAACGGCTTCCTTCAGCGCGGCCGCCATTCCCATAATGGCGGGAAGGTTTTCAGTGCCGGCGCGCTTTCCGCGCTCCTGTGCGCCGCCTTCAATCAGGTTGGTGAGCACTGTTCCTTTTTTTGCATATAATATGCCAACGCCCTTCGGTCCGAAAAATTTATGGGCGGAAGCGGACAATAAATCAATGCATTCCTCTGCGACGTTGATCGGCAAATGTCCCACAGCCTGCACAGCGTCGGTATGAAACAAAACGCCTTTTTCACGGCAAAGTTTACCGATTTGCGCAATCGGCTCCACCGTGCCGATTTCATTGTTTGCGTACATGACGGTTACCAAAGCGGTATCGGGGCGAATCGCCGCCGCCAGCTCCTCCGGGCGGATAAGTCCGTCCTCATGTGCATCGAGAAGTGTAATTTCAAAACCCTGTTTTTTGAGCCGGTCCAAGGTATGCAGCACCGCGTGGTGCTCAATGGCGGTAGAAATAATGTGTTTTTTGCCTTTGCGTTCCCCCAACCGCGCCGCGGAAACAATCGCCTGATTGTCCGCCTCGCTGCCGCCGGAGGTAAAATAAATTTCATTTGCAGCGCAACCGAGAATTTCCGCAATTGTCTTTCGCGCAGTCATCAGCGCTTCCGCCGCCTGTTGTCCGGCAGCGTGCAAACTGGACGGGTTGCCGTATATGGTATCCATATAGGGAAGCATCGCCTGAATTGCTGTTCGGCTCGTCTTGGTCGTGGCCGCGTTATCTACATATATGTTCATGGTAAACTCCTTTCCCATCAAATTCGTAAACGAATATGAAACGGCAGTACAGAAACTACCAAAAAATAACACATAAAACCTATCAATTTCATCTGCATTATATCATTCTATCGCGTAATTGTCAAGAGAACCGTATGGAAAAATAGAATCTTTTCAAAAGGTTTCAAAAAAGTATTGACAAATAAAGCCAATGGTGATATAATATCGCCTATGAAACAGGTAGGTTTTATATGTATTGATTGGAGGAATGCAAATATGCCTACAAAGAAAAAACGATGTTGTTGGAATCATGAATAGTATGTGCGAATAAATGAAAAGTAATGAAAAGAAAAAGGAGAGATTTTTATGAAAACCTATGAGCGAATTACTGATTTGATTGGTGGAACGCCGCTGTTAGAGCTAAAAAACTACAAACAGGAAAACGACCTGGACGCAACAATTCTCGCAAAACTGGAATATTTTAATCCGGCGGGCAGCGTAAAGGACAGAATTGCCAAAGCGATGATTGACGAAGCGGAGAAAAAAGGACTTTTAAAACCGGATTCCGTTATCATTGAGCCCACCAGCGGCAACACGGGAATCGGACTTGCGGCGGTTGCAGCTTCAAGAGGCTACAAAATTATTCTCACCATGCCGGAAACCATGAGCGTGGAGCGCCGCAATCTACTCAAAGCCTATGGCGCAGAGCTCGTTTTGACCGACGGCGTAAAAGGAATGAAAGGTGCAATCGCTAAGGCGCAGGAACTGGCGGCGGAAACGCCGAACAGCTTTATTCCCAGCCAGTTTACCAATACCGCAAACCCGGCGGCGCACCGCAAAACGACGGGACCGGAAATTTGGAAGGATACAGACGGAAAAGTGGATATTTTTGTCGCAGGTGTCGGCACCGGCGGAACCGTATCGGGCGTTGGCGGATTTTTGAAATCCCAGAACCCGAATGTAAAAATAGTGGCAGTGGAACCGGCGGGGTCTCCGGTTTTGTCAAAGGGCACGCCCGGACCGCATAAAATTCAGGGAATCGGCGCGGGATTTGTCCCGGATACGCTGGATACGGATATTTATGATGAAATCATAACGGTGGAAAATGAAGAAGCGTTTGCAACCGGCAGGACGCTTGCCAGAAAAGAAGGGCTGCTTGTCGGTATTTCCTCCGGCGCGGCGGTGTTTGCGGCAACGGCGCTTGCAAAACGTCCTGAAAACAAAGGAAAAGTGATTGTGGCGTTGCTGCCGGATACCGGCGAGAGATATTTGTCTACGCCGATGTTCTCGGAATAAGCCGTATATAGGGAATTCTACAAAAAATGAATTACATGAAAAGGGGCTGTCTTAACGCGACAGCCCCTTTTCAAAATCATATCATATAATCGTTGGCATATTGCTCCCGCTGCCGGTCTAAAACGTCTTGCAGCGTAATGCTGTCAAGATACTCGTTGATGACCTTGTTAAGTCCCTGCCAGATGGGAAGCGTCAAACAATCCTCGCTCCGGTCACACTGGTTAGGCGTCTGATCGAGACAGGGAACGGGCGACAGACTGCCTTCTGTCAGGCGCAGGATCATGCCCACTGTATATTTGTCGGGTGACTGCGCAAGTTTATACCCGCCTTGAAAACCGCGGTTTGTTTGCAAAATCCCAGATTTGTTCACAATAGGAACAATCTGTTCCAAGTATTTTTTGGAAATACCTTGCCGCTGTGCGATGTCCTTGAGCGCAATAAAACCGCCATTCTCGTGCGCGGCAAGATCCAGCAACATACGCAACGCATACCGACCCTTTGTCGAAATCATCATAGGGAACACCTCTTTCTATAACACCATAATAACATATGTTTAGTAGGTTTTCAAGAGAAAAAGCAAAAATTTTGCGATTATTTTATTTTTGCCAATTCCTTGACAAAAACAGGAAGGGGTGATATGATGAACAACATGCGGGCTTATTTTTATGAACTAAAATATATTGTAACAGTAGTACGGAGTTGTATAGGAATATGGCGCCCGTTTTTTGTAAGGAAAGCCGACATGCCGAAGGAGTGAAACCATGAGGATAATAGATTTTCATACCCATATTTATCCGGACCCCATTGCGCAAAAGGGGAGCCGCAGCATTTGCGAGTTTTATGATTTGCAGTCCGATTTGATTGGCAGCGCGCAGGCACTGCTGGAGGAAGGAAAACGGGTGGGCATTGAAAAATATGTGCTGCTGCCCGTTTCGATAAAACCGGAGCATGTGCGCCATATCAACCAATTTACCGCCGATGAAATGAACCGCCATGCGGAATTTATCGGGTTTGGGACGCTGCACCCGGCAATGGAGCATTTGGTGGAAGAAATAGACGCGATCGAAAGGCTTGGGCTACAGGGAATCAAAATCCATCCAGACACGCAGCAGTTTCCCATTGACGACGACCGTATGGACCCGGTCTATGACGCCTTGCAGGGACGCCTGCCCATTCTGATTCACTGCGGTGACCCGCGCTATGACTACTCCCGCCCGGAACGGCTGAAACGTGTTTTAAGAAAATTTCCGGGCTTAACTGTCATCGCGGCACATTTGGGCGGCTGGTCTCTGTTTGATACGGCGTTTGACTGTTTGAAAGAGGAAACCTGCTTTTTGGATATTTCCAGCTGTATGCGGTTTATGCCCGCGGAGCAGATGAAAAAATATATTTCTGGATACGGCGCGGACCGTCTTGTGTTTGGCAGTGATTTTCCGCTGTGGAGCCCCGCCGAGGAATTTCAGTCCTTTCAGAAGCTGGGGCTGCCGCCGGAGGAGCAGGAAAAAATCGCCTACCGCAACGCGCTGCGCATATTGGGACAGGAAAATTAAAACAACATATAAAGCAAGGCGTACCGGACGATTCCGGTACGCCTTGCCGCTTTTTTTATGCTGTCAGGCTCCGTTTCTTACTTCCAGCCACCACGCTCTTTCCGCATTCCGCACCGCCGCCCTTGCGGGAATTAGTTTCTACAAACAAAGTTATACATTCATGGGCTTACCAAAGAGATTGGTCGCCGCTTTCCGGGAAATCTCCATTTAGTATATCAATATATCGTTTTGTGCGCGCTTCGTCATACCATGGTCCCGGATCGATTTCTGTTTGCCTATAACAAATGCAACATGGTTGATATAACATGCGGTCCAACAAAATGCACAATTCGTCGCGCGTCAACGCCAAATCCCCGTCTTCATAGAACCGATCCTCCGGTTGGATAAGACCACAGGCTTTCGCGTTTGTATAAGTAATTTCTGTATCCAAAGAGCCTAAGACGAGTAGGTCCTCGATGGCTCTCATCATAAAGGTGGCCGCTTCCTTTGCGGTAATCGCATCATAGGGAGAAAAATTGCCTCTATAACCCCATACAATCCACATCAGATAGCCTATTATTACATAGTTATAGTAATCCACCGTAATGCCGTATTGATTTTTAGGGCTGTCTTCATTATTCCACTCATCCATGGTTATATCTACAAATGGAGGAGAAATAAAGGCTGGTCCCCCTTTCTTTGCGACGTCTTCTGGTAAGCCTATCATTTTCATGATGGGGACGATTGCTTCGCAGCGATAGACAATTTCCTCTTGACTAAAGCTATCCTCGTTGATGATGTTTAACCGCTGTAGTTGCTCCCTTGCCTGTTCGACTGATTCTGCCGGTCCTTCTGCATGGCACGGCATGAATGACAGCATGCAGCAAAAAAGCAAGATATAAATTGTCACTTTTTTCATATCTGAATCTCTCCTTTATTAACGTTCTGCAGGTCCATATTCCGGAACATATGTCGGCTCATATTGTACCCGCTTGTTTAGACCTAATTTTTCACGAAATGCGTTTTCAGAAAATTCTCGAACAGCTGCACCTTCATATTTTATCCCGGTGGCATTAAATTCATCTTTGCTTAGCCGCGGCTCGTCCACGCCATAGGTATATTCCGTGCGGGATGTTTCACTCGTTTGCGTATACGCCGTGTCAATCGCTGTCAACCGCCCCAATGCGTCTTAGGTAAAAGTACGGCTTTGATGGACCACAAATGAGCTTTCTCCTTCTTCCGGCTCGTACTGTCAGAAAAATGATCTTTATTCGCATTCTACTTCTCTTGTGGATAAATACTCCAGATATGTCATACTGCCCGTCGTGTCTTTCAGCATCGACTGTCCGTAATCTACGTTATCATCGAAATAATAGTATCGTTTTTGATTCAAAAAACGTGTTAATATTTTGCAGAATTCTTCCGGAGTAAGT
The DNA here is from genome assembly GCA_965146615.1 of uncultured Clostridia bacterium. Taxonomy (GTDB): domain Bacteria; phylum Bacillota; class Clostridia; order RUG12999; family RUG12999; genus JAAWTG01. The sequence continues at coordinate 48 of CBCTHD010000086.1, read as the reverse complement.
TTGACATCCTCATTTCCATAAAACGAATCTTCCTTTGTAATTAACCCA
>CBCTHD010000085.1:0-8075 GCA_965146615.1 uncultured Clostridia bacterium | reverse complement strand
GGAAGTGTTGGTTCCGTATATGCGGGTGGACCGAATTGGCAAGCGATAAAAAACATTTGTAATGGAATTGCATTTTGTACTTGACGAAAAAGAGAGAATTGTGGTATAATAAAAATATACCGATTTGGTATAAATTAGGAAGTGAGAGCATTGAAGATCACCCAGGAATGCGATTATGCCATTCGGATTTTGCTGATGCTGTCCAAATTGGACAGCGGTGGGCGAGCAGATGCGGGCAGCATTGCCGAGTCGCAATGTATCCCGAGCCGGTTCACCGTGAAAATACTGCGCAAACTCGTGCAGGGCGGATTGGTAAAATCCTTTAAAGGCGCAAAAGGCGGCTACCGACTGGGACGTGAGGCAGCGGAAATCACGCTTAAGGATGTGGTTTGGCTCATTGACGGCCCGGTAGAAATCAACAAATGTATCAATGAATCGTTTGTTTGTGGCCGCAAGAAAAAGCAGGAGTGTTCGGTGTATTGCCAGCTTCTGCGCATCAACGACATGATTGGCAGGGAGCTGGAAAACATTAGCTTTGCAGATTTGGGCGGTCAGGAAGGGACTTGAAGCAATTAAGGAGACGCGGATAAAATCGGACCTATGGACGGATTTGTGTGCTTTGTAACTCTTGCAAGGCGCAGCGCTCCAAAAACGCAGCTGTTTTTCAGCTGTGGAAAGCCGCCGGATATTTGGTGGTTTTGGATGGTGCGCGTGCGGGGACGGGCAAGGCTGTCCGACAGGCGCTGCGACGGAAGCCGCATTTCCTTAAAATATATCAGAAAAAGGGGTATGACAAAATGAAGTATGTATGTCCAGTATGTGGTTATGTTCACGAAGGAAACGAACCGCCGGAAAAATGCCCTCAGTGCGGCGTTCCGGGCAGCAAATTCACTGTGATGGAGGAAGGTGCGCTGAACTTCGTTTGTGAGCATGTGATTGGCGTTGGCGCAAAAGACAAAGTGGAACCCGATGTGTATGAAGGACTCAAAGCGAATTTTGAGGGCGAGTGCACCGAGGTTGGTATGTACATCGCTATGAGCAGACAGGCAATCCGTGAGGGGTATCCGGAAATCGGCGAGTTTTACATGAGAGCTGCATTGGAAGAAGCAGAACATGCTGCAAAATTTGCGGAACTGCTGGGTGAAGTGGTTACGCCGTCGACAAAGAAAAATTTGCAGCTGCGTATGGAAGCGGAATGCGGTGCAACTGCCGGCAAGCTGGATCTGGCAAAACGTGCAAAAGAGTTGAACTATGATGCGATTCATGATACCGTGCATGAAATGGCAAAAGACGAAGCAAGACACGGAAAAGCGTTTGAAGGCCTTTTGAAGAGATATTTTTAAGTCTGATTAAATACGATTAGATACAGAAAAATACACCTTGAAAATGGCTTAAAATAAGGCTTTCCAGCCACTTGGTCTTGAAATCCGATTAACGAATTTGCGTTAATCGGATTTTTCTGTATTTTTTTATATTTTCTTTTTACGTGGGAAATCCGTGGGAAATGGGTGCCGAAAAAGCCATTTTTCAATCTTTTCCCACATAAATGCCCTCAAGCCCAGTCGTAGCAAGGGTTTGAGGGGTGTCAAACTTAATTTTTACGTGGGAAAAATATTTTTGACCTAAAAACTTAAGATTCCTGCTTTTCATTTGCTAAGATAAAAACAAGGCAACCGAGAAGGAGGATTAAGTATGCAAGGTAGTGTTCGTAAAAAAGGTGCAACATGGTCTTACCGTGTTGAGTTTGGAATAGTGGCAGGAAAGCGCAATCAGGTTGAGCGTAGTGGTTTCAAAACCAAAAGTGAGGCAACAAAGGCAATGAATGAGGTCATATATAAATATAATATGACCGGTGACTTTGTTGAAAACAAGAAAATTTCATTCTGTGAAGTCTACAGCGAATTCATTGAAAAAGAAGCTCCGGCAACGCGTGCCTATGCAACAATTGTCAGGTATCAGTCTCTTTACAGAAATCATTTACAGGAACCATTCGGCAAATACTATATGTATCAGATTACTGCGAATATGATAGATGATTTTATCAACCAGAAGATGACATTATATAGTGAGGAATATGTAAAAGGGCTGTTTAAATTATTGAAAGTGCTGTTTGACTTTGCCCATAAGAGGCAATATACAAAAAAGAATATATTCCCCGCTGTTACAGCGCCGCCCGATCCGCGGCATGTCGGAGAAATTAAAACCTATACTGAAGAAGAAAGAAATGCAATGGAGCAGAGGTTGCAAGGAACCAATGTTATCGTTTCCTATTATATTGCTCTCAATACCGGGCTGCGTGAAAGCGAAGTATTTGCTTTGCAATGGGAAGACATTGACTTTGAGAACAAAAAGATAAAGGTATGCAAGCAGCTTTTATTCCAAGACAGAAAATGGTGTTTTTGTCCACTGAAAACTATAAATGCATATCGAAGCGTAAATATTACAGACAGCTTCTGTGAATATCTTAAAAAACTTAAAGAGCATCACGAAGATAACAAAAAGTTATATGGTGATGGATATAAGCGGAATTTTGTTACAAACCGTTTGGAAAGAAACAAAGAATTTCTTATGGAAATTACCGATTTTGTCAATGTGAAGCTCAACGGTGATATGCTCACAACAAATAGTATAAAGTTTATGTCAAGAGTAATAAAGCGTGATCTGGGAATAAGCTTTAAATATCATAATTTGAGGCATACATATGCGACCATATTGGCAGAAAGCGGTGTTAGCCCGCGTTATGTTCAGGAAATGCTTGGACACTCCAAGCTCGAATTTACATTGCGGTATTATACTCATGTTACAGAAAAGATGGGAATACTTGCACGAAATGCACTTGAAACGACAGTAACATTTGCCGCTTTCAATGATGCAAGCATCAAGCCCGTACTTGTAGTGAACTGAATACACATTCTGAGCAGTGTTTTGAAAAAGCACTGCTCTTTTATTATTTATGAAAGGAAATCGCTATGAAATGCTTAATGAAATATGATTGGGTAAAGCTTCCCCGGGCTACCCCACCGTTGGGGAAGGGTTTAATGGGTTATTGGACGAAGCTTTCCTCCCGTGCGGCATTTCGTAAAGGACAAGCCGAGTATTGCGGTCATATAAACTCTGTAAATGCCGGTGAATGGTCAGGAGGCATTGTTGGAGTTAAAAGTATTCTTGGTATAAAGAAACGCTCAGAGACTTTTAAAATACTTGACAGACTGTCAGAGCTTGGATATATCAGTTATACTTTTGATGAGAAAACAAAAAAGCTTACATATAAGATTTGCGATTGGGTTGTTAAATGTTCAGGAGCAGAATGTATGGATGGGAATGTATATACCTCACAAGGATATGGCTTTCTCTGCCTTCCCCGCAATATAACAGAAAGACTTGTAAAAGATAAATATATATTTGATGAGTCAGACGCATGGCTAGATTTATGGTGCCACACGGTATTTGAAGATCTGGAAAATGCGTTTTCCTTTTTAGCACCGATAGTTCAATATAGAAAATACGGTGCCGTATTAACCTTGGAAACCTTGGGACAGCGTTGGAATTGGGAAAAAACAAAGGTATGGAGATTTCTTAGAAAGCATGGGGATGTCTTCGCTCTATATCGTTTACCTGGCTCTTACGGCTGTCTTATTTATAATAAACTTTATCCAATAAATAAAGAGGTTTCAATACCTGCATATGAAAAAATTGAGAGTATTTTAGACAGAATACGCATTTTAGGTGCGAATACACATAAAAACACCAACGACCATGAACATATCAATAGGCTCGTTGCTTGGTACAGCAAAATAATATCTGGGCAAACTATTGACGAAACTAAAAAAAATCGCGTTGCACTTTCTGACCCTATAATACGCGCGTATTTTTCTCATTGCAGGAATTGTAAGAATTGTGAACATGACTGCGGAGATATATTTATAAACAGTACCACAGTTATTGAAGCGAATAACATCCGTGGGCCTTGTTTGCCTTCGGATACTGATATTTTTTGAAAAGGAGATTTTGGATATGAATAACAAGAAAAACAATGTATCCGTTTATGAGCAGCAGGAAGAACGCATAAGAGTTCAATCCGATGCATTTATCGCTCTATTGACTCAAAGAGGCATAATAGGAGATCATCGTATTGATGATGAAAAAATCAGAATTGCAAGGCAAACCAAAAACAAGAACACCTATCACAACACACTTATGCTCCTGAAGAATTACAGGACTATTGCGTGGATGCTTGAGTGTTTTCCCGATAATGTCGCCGCAGAATTAGACCGTCCTTTTGAGAATCTGGACGAGTTGCTTGAGCATATTGATGTTGAGGTATCAATGGGCAACAGAAAGCTCGAAAGCCGAATTGAAGGAGTGCAAAAGTCACGGATTTTGCTTGATAGAGTGAATGAGGCATTGACGGTTTTGAAGAAAAAACCTGAAAACGGAGAGATTCTATATAATCTCATATACCAGACTTTTATAACTCCTGAAAATCTTAGTCTTACGGACATCCTTTACAGGCTGGATGTCTCTCCAAGACACTATTACAGACTTCGTTCGCAGGCTATTACAATTCTTTCAATTCGATTGTGGGCAGCCCCTGAGAAAGATGTTGATTTCTGGCTTGAAATGCTCACTCTATTGGAGGGATTAAGCTGATAATTACAGATGGCAGAAAATTGGCACAAAATTGGCACAGTTTTGCCGATGACAAGCAAACAGAAAAGTGCTATAATGGTAGTGTCCAAAAGTGGGACCGGACAATAAACGCCGCTTTCTAAGGCTCTTTTGAGCTTAAAGAAGGCGGCCTTTTTATTGCCGATTTTTCAAAAAGGAGGTTATTAGCATGAACAGACTGTTAAACAAAAGCAATAAACTGAAAACTGCATACTGGTCTGTGGTTGCAGCTACATCGGGAATGATTTTATCCATCACACCTACTCTTGCAGCGGATACAATCTGGAATCGTTTTTCAACCATCATGAAAGATGTTTACGGCGAGATTGTTGCAATCAGTACCATCGTTGCAGTTACAGTAGCAGCTATTGCTTTGGTTGTGAGAATGGTTTCACGAAATCAGCGTGCTGTTGACGAAGCGACAAGCTGGCTCAAGCGAATTGTAATCACTTGGATCGTTCTTAACTCACTTGGCTTTGTGGTAGCATATCTGCAGCCTCTGATCCAGGGCGGAAATTACAACGGTTAATGCCTTCTTTTGTCAGGCAGTACGGAGGTGATGCAAATTGCTTGACTGGATTTTTGAGGGCATTGTTACTTGGATAAGCAGTATTGTAACCGATTTGATGGATGCAGTGTCCGGTTTATTTTTAAATGCTCTCGGCACAGATATGACAGCGATGGAAGAATACTTCCCATTCGTAGAAAAAGCTTTTACCGTTATGCAGTACACTGCCTGGGCACTCTTATTCCTCATAACGGTATGGCAATTATTCAGGATTTTCGGCGGTCCCATTACAGAGGCGGAAAATCCATGGACATTACTTGCCAGAAGTTCACTTTTCGCACTGCTTATCAGTTATGCAAAACCAATCTTCACACTTGCTCTTGACATTTCCACGGCGCCATATACGGCGCTGATGGAAGTATCAATGTCAGCTGAGGACTTTACCTTTGCAGGTGTTGGGAATGCGTTAAGCAACGGACTTACAACGATTGTTTCAGTCGTGTCTGTTGTTGGACTGTTACTTCTTGTCATACTGGAAATAGCACTCGGCTGGAACTACTTCAAACTTTTACTTGAAACGGTTGAAAGATATGTGGTTGTAGGGGTCCTTTGCTATACCTCCCCTCTTGCTTATACGATGGGAGCTTCAAAAACTACAAGCAATGTATTCAAATCATGGTGCCGTATGGTCGGCTCACAGCTTCTGCTGCTTGTAATGAATGTATGGTTCCTGAGAGCCTTTAACAGTTCGATGGGACAATTTATGGGAAATAGCGGTGCTCTTTCAACAGGGCAAGGCAGTATTTTCTTATGGCTTTTCTGTGCACTGGCGTTTTTGAAAACGGCACAGAAATTTGACAGTTACCTTGCATCTATCGGTCTTAATGTTGCCCAGACCGGAAGCAGTATGGGTATGGAACTTTTAATGGCGGCAAGAGTTGTAAGTGGCATCGGCGGCGGTGTAAGAAGTGCGGGCAATGTATTTAAGGGCGGAAGTTCAGCAACAGGAACGGGTGCTGCTTCGGCAGGCTTTGCAGGTGGTTTTGCAAGTAAATTCAAGGGCAACAGTTATGTTCGTGACGCCGTGGTAAGCGGCGGTTCCCGAATGGGTATGGGTGGAACTATCGGTTTTGTCGGCAGAGCGTTCGGCGGCATGGCAGCACGCGGGGATGCAGCCTTAAACGGTGATTCCATTTCATCTGTTGCATCAAGAACCGCAGATGTTTCCGGTACAATTGCCGGTAATATAGCTGACAGAAGCCTTGGAAACTATATGCCGCACATGGCAGGTCAAAAGCTTACCAACACCCAAATTACAGGCGGCCACATAAGCACCACATCTACAAGCCCGGATGGAAAAAACGCTTCTGTTGAGATGTTTAATGCAGCTCAGTATGAGAAACCTGATGTTCCTCATTCGGTTGTAACGGCATCAGACGGCAGTCAGTGGTTCCAAATGGCAAGCGGCAGCGGTGCAGGTGCATACTACGCCGTTCCTGAGTTTAACGGAGATCCGTCAGAGGCCGGTAAGGTTGCCGCTGCATTCCCCGATACACCGGACGGTACAGTGCTCAGGACAGCAGATGAAGGCCTTATTGAGGCAAGTTCGCCCGGCGAAAAATCAATGCTTTATAGCAGCGCTATGTATGACCGGCCTGAAGGCGAATACTCAGTTGTTACTGACGCTGACGGTAATGAATGGTACAAGATGTCCGCTGAGGGTATTGCAGACGGTTCTGTTCCTGCTCCTTTATACACAGACAGTGACAATGTATCCTTCCCCGAAATGGACGATAGTACATCCTTTACTGCTGTCGGCGATGGCGTTATGGAAGCAAACGGCACTGATGGAAGCTCAATGCTCTATAGCAGTGCTATGTATGCCCAGCCTGAAGGCGAACATTCCATTGTTACAGACAGTGACGGCAACACATGGTATCAAATGTCTTCCAAGGGTATGTCTCCTCAGTTTACAGGCGATAACGGCGTTTCATTCTCCGGGATGCCCGAAGCCACAGAGTTCGCACAGAGCGGAAACGGTGTTGTTGAAGCAAGCGGCGCCGACGGCGGTTCAATGCTCTATAACAGCACTATGTACGCCCAGCCTGAAGGCGATTATAATGTGGTTACAGCTGATGATGGCAGCAGTTGGTATCAGGTGCCCGGTGCAGACCCGGCAAATGGTACGGTATCTGCTCCGCAATATATCGGCAGCACTGCAGATAATCCGCAAGGCGAGGTTGACATCCCTGAAATGGCGGAAGGCACAACCTACACTCATCAGGGTGCAGGCGTTGTTGAAGCTACGGGAGAACCCGGAAACAATACCCTTTGGTACAGCAGTGCTAACTATGAAGAGCCTGACGCACCTCACACCGTTATGCAGTCTGCAAATGGTGTTGACTGGTATGTAATGCAGCCTCACGCAAGCTCGCCAGAGTTCGAACCCGGAGAAGCTGCCAATGCATATAATCAGGCACAGTTCCAATCCTTTATGCCCGGATATGAGCAAAATGTTGCTTCTGTTGACGGCAGCGGACGACAGGATGGATACTTTGAAGTTCGTAATAAAGATGGCAGCGGCACAATGTTTTATGATACCGCCCAATACGCTGCTCCGCGTGGTAATTATCAGGTATATGAAGACACCGGCGGAAGTCAGTGGTATGCAATTCGCGGTGAGGCGGCAGTTGAAAGAAAGCCTGTTTACGGCAAGGATGGCAAACCTGTATATGAAGATGAAAGTACAGTCAAGACAAAAACTGTAGAAACCGTCCGTTACAGGAATACTCCTTCAAGGTTTGGCGAACCCAAGCGCCGTGAAAAAACGGACATCAAACCGCCGAAACGCAAGCGATAAAATCCACGGACAGTCAATAAAATGACTGTCCGTTTTATA
>CBCTHD010000084.1:0-8089 GCA_965146615.1 uncultured Clostridia bacterium | reverse complement strand
AGAGGAAGTTCCTCGCCGGGATACGGCTTGGAACCACCCCTGTGCGCAGGGGCGAAAAGCGACGCCGAATGGTTTTACACATTCGTTCAGAGATGATGAACGAAATGATACCAAAATCTTTCGTTGTTATAAGTGATACGATGATAGTGGTACAGTAGCCAATGGAAAGGTATCGAATACTATTTTCTGCGAAGCGTGATTCAATTTTTAGATCACAATACGGAGCAGGAAATAAGATATTGGGAGGAAAACAATGAAAAGGAAAAAATGGATGCAAAAGCTGGCGCTGCTGCTGCACAGTCTCCAAACAAAGCAACTGCTGGTTAGAATGATGGCAGGATATATCTGTATTTTACTGATTGTCGTGTTATTCAATGTTTCAATCTATTTTTATTTAAAGCAGACGCTGATACAAGAGAAAGTTGATAGTACAAAAAATTATCTCTCATACATGAGTTGGCAAACCGACCTTTCCATGAGTGAAGCGAAAAAATATATGCACAAATTTTTGGAAGAATCCGTCATTTTGCGCAATGAACAATATAATACGAATGTCAGTAGTCAAATGCAGTTAACGACGGATTTAATCTATATGATGGCGTCGTGCCCGATAATTGAATATGCAGCCATTTATGATATGGACAGCGGCGTCATGGTTACCAGTGAAGGGACGATCGGAAAGGAACTGCTCATTAATAGAATTAAAGAAAATACGACGTTGTCCGAGGAAGAAATTATTGTGGCAATCACGACGAATAAGCACTTTGACTATTTTCCGATCAAACAGGGTGCGGATGCCAAACTGGTCCTGTACACCGGAGTAAGTTATAGCAACGCAAAAAATGATAAAATTATTGCGTTTATTGACAATAAACAAATACAGGAACAGTTGACAAATGAGTTTGTCGAGGAATATGCACAGACTTATATTGTCAATCAAGAATTTGACACACTATTCAGCATGGATGAAAGTATATTTGATAAAAACTTGATGAACGGACAGTCGCAATACGATGGACAGACCTTGGTAGTACAGGAGTCAGATTTTCAGGACTGGATCTATGTATCCGTTTTAAATGACCGCAGGATCGTCCAAAATTTAGGATTTTTGAAGAACGTCTTTCTCGGCTTGATTTCGATTATGCTGGCCATTTGCGTAGCGATTAGTATTCGTTTTACAAAGCAATACTATTCCCCAATTGCAAAAATTGTAGACAACTATATGTTGAACTTACACAGTGGGAAAACAGAACTTGAAGCAATATCCGAAACGATGGATTTTCTGAAAGAAAAAAACCAGCAGTTTGAGGAAAAAAAGCTCTTGTCCGGAATTTTGCAGAGTGGATTCTATGAAGAGAACCTGGACAATTTGTTTGAATACAGTATGTTTCGCGTTGCGGTTGCGTACAGCGGCAGACAATGTCTTGAAGAAACTGCCATCACGGACTTTTTTATGTCTGAAAAGGAGATTATCTGCAAAGTAGTATACAATCAGTATGGTGGATGTGCGCTGATACTAAATGGAAATGAAATGGATTACCAAAGGACGGTTTCCATTTTGACGCGTCTGCAAAAGCTATATGTTGAGAAATATCAGACCTTTATTGCTTTTGGCGTGAGCAATATATACGAACAGATTATGGATTTAAACGAGGCATATAGTGACGCGGTTTCCGCGATTGATTACGGTAATAGCAGCGTAGAAACATGTATTTATATGAAACAGGACATCATGGAAGCAAATCAAAGTCTATATATGCCCATTGAATTTGAAAAAGAGATGACAGAACTTGTATACGTACGTAGTTATGATGGCATAAAAGCACTGATTGAAGAGGTTTTCCGGCGAAATAGTGGGGTGCCGAATGTCTATCTGAGAAGTGTTGTAATAAGTATATGTAATGCGTATAAGAATATTTGCAAAAAAATGGATAACGAGCCGCGACTTTCAGAGGAAGTAATCAACGGGGAGTATCGCGTTCCTGTTATCAAAGAGCATTTAATTGCAGCATTTACGGGGATGGAGGGAAGTATGGTAAAAGAGAACCGGATTGAAGCGGTAAGAAATTATGTTACCATGTACATCAGGGAGAACTATAGTGACCCGACGATTTCCATTGAGCGAGTAGCGGAAGATGTTCAACTTACTGCGTCCTATGTATCGACCTTATTTAAAAAAGCAACGGGTGTTGCATTTTCACAATACCTTCTGCAATACCGTATTGATATTGCAAAAGATATGCTCAATAACAGCAAGGAAAAAATTAGTGCAATTTCTGAAAAAGCAGGGTTTGGCACATATAATAATTTTGTGAGAATGTTTAAGAAAAAGGTTGGCATTTCTCCAAGTCAATACAGAATGATGAATCACCAGATAAAGATCAATGATGACGACGGAGAACAATAAACCGCTGCGCCCCTATACAGATATATTTTAAACGATTGCCAACCCTCATTGGCAATCGTTTTCATTTTGATTCCCTAACTTCATGATAAAGTTGTTGTCATATTTTATCCGGTCACCTTCATATGATGTTTATGAGGAGGGAACGACGTGAATATTACAAACACATTTTCCACAGCCAATCAAACCGAACGCTTGACCCGCCAGGCGGAAATTTATCGCCGCTGCATTTTGCTGCTGCAAGTATTGCGTACAAAGGAATATCCATCATGAATGCAATTTACGCCAGACAATCAATTGATAAAAAAGACAGCTTATCCATTGAAGGACAAGTTGAACTATGCCGCAAATATGCCGGAGAGGATGTGCGGCTTTTTCAGGACAAAGGCTATTCCGGTAAAAACATAAAGAGACCTGCTTTTACGGAACTGATAAAAGCCGTGGAGACGGGGGAAGTTCAGAAGATATTTGTGTACCGATTAGACCGTTTCAGCCGTTCTATAGCGGATTTTAGCAGACTGTGGGAGCTGCTGGAACAGCATGGGGTGGAGTTTCAGTCCGTCACAGAACACTTTGATACGTCTTCGCCGATTGGACGTGCTATGTTGAACATAGTATTGGTTTTTGCCCAGTTGGAGCGGGAAACGACCGCTGAGCGTGTCAAGGACAACTATATACACCGCTTTCGTCTGGGAGCATGGCCCGGCGGCCCCGCACCCTATGGATTCGATTTAACAAAAACCGTCAGTGACGGACGGAGCGTGTCGTCGCTCGTCAAAAATGAACAGGCGGAAATAGTACAAGCTATTTTCCAAGAGTACATAAAACCGGGAACATCGCTGCGCAGTATTGCGAAGTCGCTAACTGAACGGGGTATTCATGGTCCCAAGCGAGAGGTATGGGATAACGTTACACTCTCCCGCATATTACATAGCCCTTTGTATGTCAAGGCAGATGAAGAAGTGTATTGGTATTTTCTTGCCAAGGGACTACAGATGGAACAGGGAATGGAGGCCTTTGACGGTGTTCATGCCTGCAATGTCATAGGGCGCCGCGACCGAAGTAAAAATAAGTATAACGCGCTTAGCGGGCAAATGCTGACCGTTGCGAATCATATGGGATTTGTCGAATCGGCATTGTGGCTTCAGGTGCAGGACAAGCTGTCGAAAAACCCACAAATATCCCGTGCGAACGAGGGAAAGTATTCTTGGCTTAACGTGCTTATGAAATGCGAAAAATGTGGGTACGCAATAAAAATCAATTACAATAAGAGCGAAAATAAATTTTACCTGATTTGCTCGGGACGATCTAATTTTGCGACTTGCGACGCTTCTAATCAGATTGATTTACGTGAATTGGAACGATATATCGGCAAACAAATCGCCGAGATATTAAAAGCAGCCCCGCCGCAGGACAATGTGCCGGGCACAAAAGAACTGTCTGAGGAGATTTTAGCAATTGAACAAAAGATAGAACGACTTGTTCGGGCATTATCTGAAAGCAGTGAAGTTTCTGCTTCGTATATTTCCAAACAAATTGAGTTTTTACATCATGAGCAGGAAGAATTGATGAAAAAAACGCGGAGCGAACCCCATCAAGTACATCATTTGGATTTTGAGGCTGTTCGTTTTGAGGAAAAGAAAATCATTGCTTCAGAGTTTATTGATCGGATTCTTCTGAATGGAAACGACGTCAATATTATATGGAAAATGTAACCCCCGTGTAGTGTCCGCATACACGAGGGTTCCATTTATTGAACTAAAAATATCATTGTGGTACTATAGCGACCGTATATCGTGATTAAATTCATCGCAAAGAGTGCATTTCTCTCTGCGATATTTTTTTACGCGTTTGCTTCCATAAATCTTTGCAGTAATGCGGCGACTTCTGCTCTTGTTGCATTGTCTTGCGGATTCAGAGTGCTTTCCGTTTTTCCTTTTATCAGACCGCTGCCCGTTATCCACTGCATTGCCGCAATCGCATATCCGGAAATTTCATCAAAGTCCTCATAGGAAAGAAGGGTTGTATTTTCGCCGACCTGTGTATCATAACCCTTATACGCTGCGTATCTGTGCATAATTGCCGCAATCTGCTCGCGGATAATGTCTTCGTCAGGTCTGAACTCTGTCGCGGAGTAACCTTTTACAATTCCGTTTTCCGCCGCCCATTTCACTGCTTCAAAATAGTATTGGTCAGCATCCAAATCCATGAATGTGCAGTCGCGTGTTGCGTTTGGCTCGCCCTCTGCTCTCCAAAGAACAGTTACCATCATGGCTCTTGTAATGGGACCATCGGGTTCAAACGTGTTTACTGTTGTACCGTTAAATAAACCGTTTTCAAAAACATACTTGATACTCTCAAAGAACCAGTCGTCTGTATTTACATCAGTAAACAAATTTTCCCATTCAGGAGATACTGGGGATACCGGAGATACTGGAGATACCGGAGTATCTATTCCGTTATCTTCCTGTTCAGACGCAACCCATTTTGCGTAAAGCGTAAATGATTTTGTTACCGCCGATGAGAAATCATAAGCGGTTGTGAGATTCTCATCTGTATACCAGCCGTCAAAGGTATAACCCTCTTTTGTCGGCTCTGCCGGCGCAGACAGCGTTTGATTTTGGAGAACCGTAATGCTCTCAATTGCTTCGGCGCCATTCGTGTTAAAACGTACCGTATAGCTTGATGTTGTACTGCTGCTACCTCCGCCACTGCTGCCACCGCTGCTACTGCCACCGCCGCCGGAGGAACGGGCACGCACAGAAACAGTTGCAGAAATGCTTCCGCTGCCGGTATAGTTTTCACATCCTTCACCGGTAAATCCGTCGTATGTTATAACGATTGTGTAGGTGTCAATTTCTTTTGTGACATCGCTTAAACTGCTCACCGGCTCGCCTTTTGAATTGGTTATGACAAGAGAGGTATTGTCAAGCGAAAGGGGTTCGCCATTTAACACGCCCGGAATCTTATAGAGTTCATTTTCCTCGATGGCAGCATTTTTATACTTGGAAAGTGTATTTCCCTCTATCGAAAGAGGTAGTTTTGTTACAGTAAGCGTTCCCGACGTATGTGTGATTTCATAATTAGCAGTCACATCATTATGCGCCGAATCGTAAACTACAACGCTTTGCACAGTATTTGCGGCAGTTCCGGCATTGGTGATTGTACTTGTTTCTGTCATTGTAACCTTTGCAGTATGGCCGTTTAAGGGTGCTGTATCGCCGGTAAATTCAAACTCTTCTGAGGTAAGCGGCGATGCGTCATAAGTTTTCTCCGCGTCCTTCGCTTGAATGGAGAGCGGTTTCTTGGAAATATTAACGGTTGCAATTCCGGTGTTAAACCTTACAACGTAACCGTTTTGCAGCGCTTCAACAAAGCAGTAATATTCACCGTTGTCCGCTACATTGCCTACGGAATAGGAAAGTGCGGAGCTTGACGGCACGGGCACAAAGCTGTTGCTGCCTTCCGCCTTAAAGTACCATTGATATGTTTGTATCGTCAAATCCGCTACCAATGTGTATTCCAAATGATGTGCCGTTCCGTCATATACGCCGTCATAGCTGTTTGGGGTAACACCCGAAATGGAATAGCTTGCATAATATAGTTTATCGCCGCTGTCAGAAGACGTGATTTGGGTTACCCGTACACCTTCAAAGTTTTCGTCTTCATACCAACCGACAAAATCAAATCCATCTTTTGTGACATCGACAGGGAGCGTAGCGCCGACGGAATACACGTACTCGTTGATTTCTCCACTGTTGATGGTACCGCCATTGGTTTCATAGGTAATGGTGTATGTGTTCGGCGTCCATACAGCATATAAAGTGAGATCGGAATCGGTCGTATATTCTGCGCCTGCGCTGTACACAACTTCACCGCCTGCTTCGGTTGCCCAGCCTGTGAATGTATAGCCGCGGCGCTCCGGCACAAGGTCTGACAATGTAATGCTGCTTCCATATTGTTTGATCTGACCCTCCGGCATATTACCGACATATTCCGTTGTTCCCGCGTAATAGGCAATTGCATAGTTATCAAGGCCGAGTCCCTTTATGCTGATGGTAATATTTTCTGTTACACTACTGATATTGCAGATTATAACATTTTCATGAATGGATTCAGGCGTAAGCTCTATGCCGTTTGCAAGAATTGTCATATTGTCGGTATTGTAACCGGGCGCCACAGTCACTGTAAACGTATATGCGTCGCCGTGTTTCACAGCATCGCCGCTGCCGTCAATTGAATACACCTCGTTAGACGCCGGAAGTGTGACGCTATACTGGAAGATTTCCCACTGTGCTGTCAGGGTCATATCACGTTCAACCTTGTCACCCCCAAAATCCCAGGGTGTTCCGTTGTTATCCCAACCTGTAAATGCCGCGCCTTGCTTTGCCGGTGCAAACGGTTCGGCAACTTTTGTGTTGTAGTCTACTGTTTCCGTTGTATAAATCTGTCCGTCAACCAAATAGGTAACGGTATGCTTGTCAAGTGCAACGCCTGATACTGTAATAATCTGGTTTGCCGAGATGTTTTCAACCGTATAAGCGTAAGTGTTTCCGCTGGCACTGCCGGCGAGCAGTACGCCGTTTGCATATACCCGCATATTGTTTGCGTTGTAATGGTCTGCGATGGTTATACTAAAGCTGTAGCTGCCGCCATAGGTCACGCTTGTGCTGTCAGCCGACGCGACTGTGTAACCGGTTCCGCTTTGTGCGGGCGTTACAGAAAAGGTGTTCGCTGTAAACTGCGCATATACTGACAGGTTTTCATTTAGTGCCGTTGCGGCGGTCACTTCCGTTTCGCCTGTTTGCGCGGTGAACCAGCCGATAAAGGTGTAACCTTGTTTTTCAGGAGATGTGGGCAGCGTAATGGTGGTTGCGCTTCCTTCAATGGCGGACTGTGTATAGTAAAGTCCGTCGTTGCAATAAAAACTTGCCGTATAGATTGTCTTAGATTCTGCGGTTGCTACAAAGGAAACCGGGCCGGTGATTTGATACGTTCCTTCCGAAACCAATGTTGCATTTTCCTGCGGAATAGCAGTAATAACCGGTGTATGGTAACCGTCTGCGCTTGTTGCCGTAACCGTAACCGTTTCGTTATATGCGGCTTCATATGCACTGATTGTACCGTTTACACCGTCGCCGGTAATCAGGGACACTGTGTATTTGTTAATTGTCCACTGTGCATACAGCGTAATATTGGAATTGATGCTCAATTCATTGCCTACACCGTAGCTTGTGCCTGTTCCGTCTATTTTTGTATTCCATCCGGTAAAGGTGTATCCGGTCCGATTTGGCGTATCCGCGCTGAGCACGAGCACGGTATCGTGTGTCTTTGTTTGTTGACTCGGCACGGAAACGTCATCCGTTGTATTCTTGCTGTATTCCACAACATAGGTATCGGCAGTCCACTTTGCATACAGTGTTACCGAACCTGTTATCGCAGCTTGAAAATCATATGGAGTCGTGCAGGCTGTATCCGTATACCAGCCGCCGAATGTATAGCCGTATCGTTCAGGAGCGCTCGGCTGTGCCGCTTTCAGGTTTTCCTCCACCGTACTGATGGAATAAATGCTGCCGTTGCTGACAAAGGTAACGGTATACTGAGGATTTGGGGTGACAGAAATGGAAATGACCGGCTGTGCGGTGACCGCTGAAATAGTATAGGTAAATTCATCTGCATTTTTTG
>CBCTHD010000083.1:0-8108 GCA_965146615.1 uncultured Clostridia bacterium | reverse complement strand
AAATAAAGATGATGCAGATGCAACCTTTATATCTGCCGAACATGTATTTCCTAAATGTATTGGCGGACTGTACTGTCTTCCAAAGGGATTCGTCTCTGATCAAATAAATAATGAATTTTCAAAAATCGAGTTAACCTTTGCTCGTGAAAATCCAATTATAGCCCTTAACAGGATATTTTACAAAAGATTTGGAAGAATAAAACATAAAAACAGAGATAAAATATCTGTTTTTAAGGATGCAGAAACATCTAAACTATCTTTAGGTTATATAATAGATGCCAAGCCCATATGTTTGGACCAAGTTATTTTACCGAACATAACAGAGAAATCATTAGCAGGTAAAATAACATATAATATGATTTTGTCACCGAGTGCAGAAGTAACAAATAAAGATAAAGTTGATTATTTCTTTGATAAACTCAGTTCATATAACAATTGTCCAATATGCATCAAAAGAAATTATATTCCTGTAAATACTTATTTGTTGGGGTTTAAAGACAACAAATGGTTTCTTGGTATTAACAGTGACGAAAATCCAGAAACAATCAAACCTATAATTAAAAAAGCAATAGATAAATTAGTCGAAAAAAGAATGATGTTTCGAACGATGCAGAAAACACACAAGTTTCTAAATCTCAAGTTGAGGCACATTTTGAATATGGAATTAATTTAATTGACACTATGAGGGTTTACGCTAAAATTGCATTTAATGCATTTGCGGCATTAAACACTCACGAACGCATATTGTCTGATGATTTTAATGCTATTCGAAATGCTATATGCACAGGTGACGGGATTTTAGATATTGCTCATTTCTGTAAGGAAGGAATCCGTCTAAAGTCCATATTCGATAAATTTGATAATGAAGTGAAATTAGGGGAACATTTTCATTCCGTAACTTTGGTCACCCATGAGTACATCTTATATGCATTTGTAGTGCTTTATGGGACGATTTCTCCGGTACAGATTGAAATAGGTCCTTGCGATAAATATTACACAGACATTTTTATATGTGATTGGGAAAATCAAAAAGATTATAAATTAATATACTATGTTGTCGAAGTATGTAAATGCCATCATGAAGGCGAATTATTCTAATAATACATGGAGATTTTCCAATATCATCAATAAAGCATCAATTATTTACGGCGATTTCCAAACGATATGTTTATTCGCACAGACTAATTTTTGCTCAATTTCGCTTATACATATACCTGGTTGGAACAAATATGATTTTTTGTATCTAATGTGCCGCTATTGAGATGGAAGGTTCCTTTCATTCCATACCGATTTAAAATTTCCACTAATCACCCGTCGGCTGTACCTCCATCATCATAACTAAAGATCAGACAATGCCGCTTTCCGTCTTTAAATTAATTCAATTGAATTATAAATTCTCCCGCCTTTATTCTAGCCGGATGATGTGAATTTGCACCATCTGGCTAAGTTTATATCAAATTGATAAATAGACCCCCTTGAACTGTGCGATTCCGAAATCCTGCCAGCCATATCCCATATTGTCTCTATGATTCTGCCCGTATATTCTTTATCTTCAAACAGCACGTTTGACCACATCGGCCAATCAGATTTGGTATAATCGCTCCGGCAATCAAGCGGCAAATGCTAACCGGTCATGGCCACCATCGTCCGCCTTGCTTTCTCCGTTTTCCTTGTTTCATCCATATACCCTTCCTTTTGCAACCGGATACTGCCCCACATCATGTGGAGTAAACTCAAATTTCTAATCATCACGCAGTACATATTTAAAAATCGGATGAAGCATCCCCTCAACCAAATCCGGATTATACAAGCGGAACCGCCGGATATCTTAATTTATCGCTATTCATCATAATCTGCCTTCCTTATTTTAATATTTTCCAATTAGCTTTACAGTGCCTTGATAATCACAAGAGCCGCTACTCCCACAAGCACGCCCGTGACGCTTCTGACCGTCAGTTTCTCTTTATAACATACCGCCGCCACAACAGCCGCAATGATTGTGCTGCCACCGTTAATAAACGCGAACAGCACTGCCGGAGGCACAAGCACGGTAGAAATTGTTGCAAGCTGATTGATGATAAATACCGCTATAGAGAGAATTGCCCCATACATCAAAAGTTTTTTTGATAACGGCGGCGCCTCATCATTCTGCTTTCTGCTCAGCGGAAATGTCAGCAGCAAAAGAGCAATTCCCACAATGCCAAAGGAAAACAGTGAAAATGCCGACACATCTCCGTCAGGAACGTAATGTGCAAACATCTGCTGCATCAGCATTGTAAGACCGTTTGTTAGCATCGTACCCATCAATAGCAGAAAGGTTTTAAAAGTAAATTTTGTATGTATTTTATTTGAACTGCTGATTAAAAAATATGCGCTCACAATCAACAAGCCAATTCCCATCATCTGACCGGTGGACATAGGTTCATCAAAAAGGAAAACGCCCGCTATGCATGGTATCAGTATACCGGCGGTGCCAAACAGTGAGTTGAGCGCCATTGTTCCACTTTTCAGCACTGTTTGGCTGCACATCAAGTTACCAAACAAGGCTCCCCCCGAAATTGCGGCAGTAACAACCGTAACTGTGTTAAACCGAAAACCTTTTCCCGCCGCCAATATCAGCAACAGTCCAAGCATCGCCGAAAATAGTTGCCGATAAGCCCCGTACTTTACAAACATCGTGAAACCGCGGATTTCGTTACTGCTCCGTTTGTTGTATATATGCTGCACAACGCGAAGCAGCATGATAATTCCCACGTATAAATTCCCCAAAATGTATGCACCCCTGTCTGTTTTTGTCTAGCCTATTATTTATTCCTCTTCCACGCTTGCATTGACGAGTTTCCTATACTGCATTGATGTAATGTTTTCATATTTTTTGAATGCTCTGCAATATACAACTTTGCTGGAAAAGCCCACTTGCTCCGCAATTTGATTGATATTCATGTCTGTTTTCAGCAATTCTTTTGCTTTCTTAATTCGGCATTTAACAATATAATCAGATAGTCCTACTCCCATTTTTCACGAAATTTCGTTGACCGCCAAGAACGATTGATATGAAATACATCTGCCAGCATGTTAACGTCCAGCATCGGATTTGAGTAATGCTCTTCTATATATTTCGCGACATCATGATACTTCTTGTCATTTTCATCTGATTTTCTTTTACTTTCAATACTAATATCACATAACTGAATCACAAAATCAAATAGGATACTCTTCACCTCATGCAATTCGGAAGCTGCGTTTTTCTTCCTTCTTTTGTCCTCATCCACACTTCCGTTGCACTTTTGTCATCCCAAGTCTTTCCGCAGGACGAATAATCCGTCATGGTAAAAGTTTGACCATCGAGCGTCACATCAAAAGCGCAAAGCGCACGAAACCGCGCCGCATCCACCTTTTGCAGCTTCAGCTTCGTATCGGTTATCCGCAGGGAAGTTCCCACCTCCCCCATACGCGCGTCGCGTGCCAGAACAAGCGGTCCGTAGAGTACCGCAATATGATTCTTGCTGTCCGCATCATCAGGATTTTCCATCCCCCACATTAACCTAACATTCATATCAAGAATCAGTACTATCACATCTCCCGCGTGCCATTTTCTTTTGATTTTGTAATAGCTGCCGCTTTGCGGCGCTTCAAGTTCCTCTCCGTTGACTGCAACCCTATTATCCCGTGAAAAATCAGGTATTCTCAGCATAATTTCAAATTCTTCTGAAATTTCGGGCTGAACCGCAATGCTTACCCCGCCTAATATAGGATATTCCGTGTTCACCTGAAACCGAACCCGCCTTCCGTTTTCACCTGTTACTTCCGCGGTTCCGTTCAAGTACATGGAAAACGCAAATCCCTTATGCGAACGCATCACACTCACCTGCGGAATAAGCGCCAATCCCGCCGCGCCGATTGCAATGCAGCAGCCGCAGTAGGCGCTTCCTCCCCGCATATCACGAAATCCTCCGACTGCTCTGCCACGTGTGCTGAGCATAACCGGACTGTAACTGTCGAATGCCTGTCCGCCGTTGTTGATTGCCCGGTTCGCCTCCGTATGCCTTTGATAAACCCCCGTAAACTGCGGCAAATCAAACCTGGTCGTCTCAATATCACACACACTGCCCTCTGTGTTCACCGCGCCGTACAGCGCATTATACGCAGAGCGTTCGATTTGGTCGGCATACTTGCTCTCACCCGTCAGGCAAAGCAGTTGAAAGCATAGCTTCATCCATGTCACTGTCACACAGGTTTCCAGCATCAGACCGTCATATTTGCCATAGGTTTGCATCAGCACGGAGTGATTGAACAGCTCATGCTGACAGCCCGCACCGCCTATCACAGTCACCTCATCTTCTATCACCCGCGCCGCAAAATTCTCCGCAGCGGTTTTCCACTTTTCGCATTTAGTAACTCTATAATATTCCAACAGCCCTTCAAAACAGGACATCATTTCATACGCTTTTGTTACCGGATACTGATACGGCGAAAACTCATTTTGATATGCCAATTCAAAAATATTGCATTCCTTTGCCGCGCCTGTTTCCACTATATGCTCCGCCAACGACAGATACGCTTTCTTGCCGGTCAAGTTGTACATTCGCATTACCGGTTCAAGAATGGAACTGGAATTAATCCCCTGCAAAACAGGTGATGTATCGGTGATATTTATTTTTCCTTTTCCTATCCTTGCCGCAATATAATCCAAATGGCGCTCCGCCGCAGTGAGCACTTCCGACTTCATACTGTCCTCACGGCAGATTTCGTGAAAATGAAGCAACCCAAGCAAGACATACTTTCTGCCCCACATATCCCAGCCTCGAAATTCGTTGTCCGCGCGGTAGGTGGACAACCTTCCGCATTCGTCCTGACAGGAGAGCAATTCACGCACTGTTTCGCTGAGAATGGCATAAAGCTCCTCGTCTTTGGTATACTGATAGGTAAGGCATGCGCCCCGCATCAGCTTACCCCAATACTCGCCCCGCCAGCCGTCGTCCTTTTCGTCGGAACACATCGAAAATTGTTCACAAACCATTCTCCACAGGTTTTTATCCTTTAACTGAATTTTTTCAACAAAGCGTATCATTTCGTTTGCAACTCCAGAATATGCAAAACTGCCTTGAGCAAAAAAATAGTCCGTTTCAATTCTTGATACATATTGCTTATCCATCATGTTTCCCCCTTTATTTACTCTCAATCTGCTTTCACGTCAACTATTACCGCGTCTGCCAGCGGGTATACTTTCACTTTTTCATGCGGCAACTCCTCGTATACTTATTCTCTCAAATTGTACCATGATTTGGTGACGTGTGCAAGAAACAAAACACGTAAAATGAAACATTTTAAGAACGCTTCTGCCAATTTGTTTTGGTTCAAGATGCGTGCTCGTCCCGCAATTTTGCAGCGCGGCTATATCACATAAAGTGTTTCAAATCTTTGGAATAGTTTCTTTACAAGACATTTCATCTATGCTATCTTTAAAAAGCAAACAAATTTCTCCCTGTATCCTTGATTCAGCACACAAATGGAGATTGAAAAACATATGCCAGACCTCACATCGCAAACGGAATATATCAATATAAAAATCCGCTCTGTCCCGCACATCATCAATTCGGAAAATTGCTGAAAAAAAACATATCATAAAATTCGCTTAAATACTTCTGCAAGGATGATTTTGAGCCAAATAGGGAGTGGAATCACGTCGGGACAGGTACGTTTGCTACATATATTCTAAACAAAAATCCGGAGTCTATTGGCTTTACACTTGAAACCTGCTATTTTGGAGAAAGCGGCAATATATTTTTTCAGGAAAAAGCAATCTGTATGGGACATTGTTTTGCCAAGTCTCTACAGGAATTTATGAAAAATAAATAATAATAGGAGGCATCAGCATGGAACACAATATCGCTGCACAAAACGCAATCAATCGTATCCAAAAACATCTTGATTTCTTTGAAAAGGGATTTCCGCGAGAGATGAGCGAGGACTATATCTATCCCTGTATAACGGAAAACAAAGCGTGGACAACCGGGTTCTACCCCGGTATTCTCTGGCTGTGCTACGAAATGACGAAAGACGATATTTTCAAAAAATCTGCCTTACTGCATGATGATTATATGAAAACGAGAATAGAAACCCGTTTTTGTGTGGCACATCACGATATGGGCTTTTTGTATTCGCTCTCCTCCGTTGCGGAATATCGGATAACAGGCTCGGAAAGCGCAAAAAAATCCGCCCTACTTGCGGCGGACTGTCTCATGGAACGATTTCATCCGGTCGGAGGATTTATACAGGCTTGGGGTCCGTTGGATGACCCGAACAGTTATCGGCTGATTATTGACTGTTTGCTGAACATTCCCCTGCTTTTCTGGGCGTCCGAAGTAACGGGAGATACTAAATACCGCGAGGCAGCAACCACCCATCTGGATACCACGATGGATGTTATTGTGCGCGAGGACGGTTCCACCTTTCACACCTATTTCTTTGATATGAAGAACGGTGCGCCTCTGAAAGGTACAACGCATCAAGGCTATGCGGACGACAGCTGCTGGTCGCGCGGGCAAGCGTGGGGCATCTACGGCTTGGCGCTGAACTATTACTACACAAAGAACGAAAGCATCCTTCCCCTGTGGGAAAAAGTGACAGAATATTTTGTATCGCACTTGCCGTCCGACTATGTGCCATACTGGGATTTGGTGTTTAACGATAACAGTGGCGAACCCCGCGACACTTCCGCGGCAGCCATTGCCGTCTGTGGCATTTGGGAGATGGAAAAGTATTTTCCCCATCCAAAATACAGGAAAGTCGCAAATGCCATGCTGGAATCGCTCAAAAATAATTACACCACTGAGCGACTGCCATACTCCAACGGTCTGCTGACCGACGGTATGTACAACCGCAACGGTGGCCATAAGCCCGAATGTACTATTTGGGGAGACTATTTTTATATGGAAGCACTCATGCGTGAAGAAAATCCGGATTGGCAAATGTATTGGTAACCATATTATATCTACGCGGAATACGAAGCGGTATGCTCGTATTCCGCGTAGACTTTCTGTTGAGACAGTATCCCCGCTAAACTCATACTCAATCGACTCGTGCGTACATTCGTTATGAAATGGCTGATTTATTTTGCACTTTCAGTGTTATCCGTATTGGCGAAAAACAATGGCGCAATTTCATAAAAATGAAACATATTATAAATGAGAATCCCGACGCCTCCGAAAAAAATCTTAAACGCCTTGCCTCGGAGGCAGGGCTTCGTTATGATTGGTATGTAAAAGCAAAAAACTCTTGAACCTATATTCATTGGATTTTACCGCAACTGAAGATGGTGAAACGGACATATATAACTTTTTCCCGCACTATGACGGAGAACTAGAACGCTATACGGATCAGACATACATAGACTATGTCATCCATGCCGCATTTGCCGGGGTGAAGTCCCAACGTGATAAGAACCTTCTACGAACTTGGATGGATAGTGTCTATGACGGTATGGAACTGAAGCAAACTGAGCTTGGCAGGATATATGGGTTGTCATCCAGCATGGTTGGGGTCATCATAAACCGATTTGTTGACATCTGCCGGTTTGTCAGAGATTGTGAGCAGAAATTTTTGAACACCCCAAAGGGGGTAATTTATTTTCCTGAAATTGCAGAGAAAAGCAAAACCTATAATGGTCAAAAAATTCCGGGCGTAAAATGGAGTCTCCGGAACAGAAAATGGCGGGTTGAGATGACGATTGGCAAAAATAATTCTGTATTCATTGGTTATTTTGAAGATTATATGGACGCGGTGAAAGCAAGGCATGATGCGGAGGTGCGGTATCGAGGAAAGAGCAATATTAAGATATGATTCCCGTCGTGATCGCAGAATAAAAAGCATATTTATTCTTTATAAATTCGTATGCTGCGGCGGTATTCGTGAGGTGTTTGCCCAATCATTTCTTTAAAAGAGCGGAAGAAATAAGAAAGGCTATTAAAGCCGCATTTTAACGATATTTGTTCTACTGTTTCATTTGTAGCTTCAAGGAGTTCACAAGATTTTTGTATTTTATACTTTTTTATAAAATTTGCCGGTGTTTCACCAACTACATTTTTAAAAAGCCGGATATAATGGTT
>CBCTHD010000082.1:0-8172 GCA_965146615.1 uncultured Clostridia bacterium | reverse complement strand
ACTGTCCGCCGTCCTTGCCATACACCTTATATCCATTATATTTCGGCGGATTGTGGCTTGCTGTAACCATCACGCCAGCCGCCGCTCCAAAGTGACGGACGGCAAAAGATAATTACGGCACAGGACGCAGACGGTTTGACAGATACACTTGAATTCCGTTTGCCGCCAGCACACGCGCTGTTTCCTGCGCAAACAACGTGGAATTGATTCTGCTGTCATAGGATATCGCAACACCACTATCCATCGCTTCCTGTCCACAGGACACCACAAAACTTGCTAGTCCCTGTGTTGCACGACGCACAGTATAGATGTTCATACGGTTGATACCTGCGCCTAAAATACCGCGCAGACCCGCCGTCCCAAACTCTAAGTCTTTATAAAACCGCTCTTTTATTTCCGTTTCGTCCTGTGCAATCTCTTCCAATTCCTCTTTCATTTTGGGGTCCAATGCCTCATAAGCCATCCAAGTTTCATACTGCT
Source organism: uncultured Clostridia bacterium (assembly GCA_965146615.1). Lineage (GTDB taxonomy): Bacteria > Bacillota > Clostridia > RUG12999 > RUG12999 > JAAWTG01. Next base: position 7,692 of record CBCTHD010000082.1, on the reverse strand, counting down.
TCCGATAATCCATGCCTCAAAACCTGCCTTTCATTCCGTTAAAGTCATATCTCCATTATAGAATAATACGCTGCAAATGTCAACGAATTTCCAGAATTTTTGCTGTCCATCATTCAGCAAAAAACGGCACTACGCCGCCTAACCGCAAAACGCAATGCCGTCTTTCTTATAGATGTTATTGCATAGATCGGCACCATATCTGAAAGCGAAATCTATGAACTTTCTGTTCCCATACCTCTTCGGTTAGCCGCGCTCTGACGGTAATAATTCATGTGATGCTGCAAGTTTAAATTCTCCTTCGATTTTGGCATCTGGTTTCTTGTCAAGCAAACTAAAGACAACAATGCAAATTAAAGAAACGGCAAATCCGGGGATAATTGCATACATGTCGTATAATCCACCCTGCATAAACTCAAATTTGAACAACCAAGGAATTCCAAACAACCCTGTTGCCTTGTAAGTCCAGAACAAGGATACCAAACCGCCTGAAACAACACCAGCCAAAGCGCCCTTTCCTGTCATACGTTTCCAATAGAGCGACAGCAAAATTGCAGGTCCAAACGCACTACCAAATCCCGCCCAAGCATAGGATACCAAAGAAAATACCGTACTCGCTTCATCGCTTGCCAGCACAATCGCAATCAGCGCTACTACCAATACGGTAATACGGCTCGCCCACATCAATTCTTTCTCTCCGGCCGTCTTGCGAATGTTATTTTTATATAAGTCTTTGGAGAAAGCAGACGATGCTACCAGCAGCATGGAATCCGCAGAACTCATTATTGCCGCCAAAATTGCGGTCAGCAAAATACCAACCATAATTGGCGGGAAAAACCGGTCGCTCATGCCCATAAATATCTTTTCGCTGTCTACTGCATCCAAACCCGGCATAATGTAGCGCCCAAGCCAGCCAACCAACGTACCGGCTGCCAGTGAGAACACTACCCATACCATGGCAATAACGGTAGCAGGTTTGATTTCTTTCGACGTTTTCATACCCATAAAGCGTGTCAGGATATGTGGCATACCAAAGTATCCCAATCCCCACGCAATAGCAGAAACAATCGTCAAGGTTTCAATGGACTCTCCGCCCTTACCGGGAATGATGGCAGAAAACTCACTCATAAAAGCAGAAAGCTGCGCAGTATCCATGGAACGGAATGCAAAAATCGGAACCAAGATCAGCGCACAAAACATCAATATTCCCTGGATAAAATCGGTCCAGCAAACCGCCAGAAAGCCCCCTAAGAACGTATATCCTATAATAATAATGCTTCCAATTAGTAACGCAGTCTTGTAAGACAGTCCCGGAAACACCACCGTAAATAATTTAGCTCCAGCATTGAATTGCGCTGCCGTATACAAAATAAAGAAAATCAAAATAAACAATGCTGCAATCATACGCAATACACTTTTTTTACTATGAAACCGGTTTGAAAAATAATCCGGCAGTGTGATCGAATTGTCAGCAATTTCTGTATAACGCCGGAACCGTCTTGCAATAATAATCCAGTTGAGCAGCGTCCCTATCAACAATCCAAACGCTGTCCAAACTGCCTCCACCATTCCGCCGGTCGATAGGTAGGCAAGACCCGGCAGTCCCATCAGCAGCCAGCCGCTCATATCGGACGCTTGCGCACTCAGCGCGCCAACCCATGGATTTAAATTTCTACCGCCCAGAAAAAAATCTGAAATATCAGAGGTTTTCCGGTAGGTAATTCCACCTATGACCAACATGAGTACCGCATACAATAAAAATACGGTTGCAATCACATAAACACTTGTCCTAAGTTCCATAGTTCTCTCCCCTTTTTTCTTTCATGCTGCATAGCAAATCCCGAAAGATCGTTCCCTTTTCTTCTTTTATACCGTAATTCCAATTTTTCTCTCGGATTTTTCCATGCTTCGCCTTTTTATTCCTAAATAATTATATGCATATTTTGTTATTTTGTCAATATGTAGTCTCTCTACTACCAAATTTGTATGATTTCAATTATTCATATTACACAATATACCAACTTGCTTGTATCATATGCATAATAATTTCCATTAATGTTAATATTTGTATGTTTTATTGAAATTTCTCGATTTATTACAGAATTAATAAAAATTCTACTTTTCAAATTTCTAAATAAAAGATAAAAATCGACGAAAAAACCACAAATCGGTTAGACCTCCATACTTCTCAAAGTTTTGTTCAATTTTATTGAAATCCACAAACCAGTGTATTTCCTATTGTATTTTACAAAAATTTATAATATACTACTTTTTGTATTCAGAACTAACAAATTTGGATACGAACCAAAAACCTAGATAGCTATATGGAGTATGTACATACAATTAAATCCCAATAAAAATATTATAGGAGGGACTAGAATGAACTCTAGTTTAAAAGTACTGATTTTGGAAGATAATAAGGAGGAGGGCAATAAGCAGCAATCTTTTCTGGAGAGCCAGAGCAGTGTGAAAGTTGTGGGGTGTATCGAAGATGGCGCGGTTGGATATAACATGATTCTGGAAACAGAACCTGACGCTGTAGTTATGGATATGGTTTTGCCTACATTAGATGGTCTTAATATTTTGGATAAGTTAAACAATGTTTCCCTGGCAAAGCGTCCCAAAATTATTGTAATTTCTTCATTTGGAAATGATAATCTGATTACCAAAACCGCCTGTGCTGGCGCTGATTATTATATGGCAAAACCAATTGATCTACCAACATTGTTTCAACGGCTTGTTATGCTGACAGAACATTATGTTGCCCCAAAAGCACCGCCAACCGAATCCGTGATTCAAAGTAATCCCGAAGAAGATTTGGAAGTCACGGTTAGTAATATTATCAAAATTGTTGGTGTACCTGCACACATAAAGGGTTATCAGTTTCTGCGTGACTCCATTATATGGACGATAAAGGACAATGAAATCATAAACGCTGTTACAAAGGAATTGTATCCCGGTATTGCAAAACGTTATCATACAACAGCCTCCCGCGTAGAACGTGCAATTCGCCATGCCATTGAGGTCGCCTGGCAACGCGGAGATTTGGAGACCATCAATAAGTTATTTGGTTATACCATTCAGGTTTCTAAGGGAAAACCAACTAATTCTGAATTTATTGCCATGATTGCCGATAAAATCCGTCTGCAATTAAAATCAAAGCAAAACCATTCAGCAAATTCTCAATAGACTCCCCTATCTAAATAGAAAACAAGGCGTTCGAAAAATCCCGAGCGCCTTGTTTATTTATGGAAATTTATTTTTTATTGACTATATAGACAAAAATCTTCTTATAAGCCTTTGTAATTGTTTATTAAAAATGCTTGAAAATGTTTAAACAAAGGCTTTTTCGTATATTTCTGTTTATCGCTTTATAACTCCGCATAAGTTGATTTTGTAGCGTTGGACACCATTTTAGCACCACAAGTAAACTATATAGGACCGTTTAGAACTGCCTTGCTTATGCCATTATGTTATGCATTAAGGGGCAATAAACCTTGTAAACAAAGGCTTTATGGACATGAAACCAATGGAGCAGGGGTTTATATATCTTCCCTCAAAAATGCCCTTTAACTGCGTAACATTTCAAAGAAAAATCCTACTCGTTTAGAGTGTCCTTTCCCTTCCATTCCTTTGTTAAAAGTTCCGTAGCAAGCATAGGAATGGAGTACCCTTTCCGTAAAACACACCACATTTTTGCAATACAGATATCTGTTTGAACAAATTCTAATAAAAATACAACTAAATAAAATTACAAAACAAGTTATTTCTTATTGATTCCGCGAATAATCATGGTTATAGATGTGTTTGTATCCCATTGCTTATCTCCTTTTCTATACAATTCTATTCGAAAATCATATTTTTCGTTTATCACATCAATGATTCTATTCGTCCCTGCTGATTTTAACGATTGAACTGCTTCAATTTCTAAATCCCTCTCTGCATTTATCATATCCTCTGCCATTTGAGATGAATATTTGGGATTATCCGGTGTTAAATCAATTACTGTATATCCTGTAGAGATATTCATAAATCCATTATTTCCCATTACTATTGGTAACTCTTGTTCAGTCATACTATATTTCCCAACATCATATTTTTTAAGGACATTTTCTTTATCTGTAATACTATCCCAAAATCCTTTTTCTGTCTCTGTCATTTTAAGACATTCTGCAAGTTGCCTAATACCTTTTCTTGCTGATAACACTAGGCACACGCCATTATTTTTTAATACCCTTTTCTGCTCTGCATAAAACATCGTAGGTTCAATATGCTCACAAACAGTATTCGAAATAGTGACATCAAAAGTATCTGCTTCAAATGGCAATGCTGTAGCATCACCTTCAATAAATTTTACTCCTGATATATTTTCCTTTGCATATTCGATAAAATTTCTGTCTCGGTCAATTGCAACAATTTCTGAATCTGGATACCATCTATGCAATGCGTCTGCTAAAGCACCGGGGCCACAACCAATTTCTAATATCCTAAATTTTTTGCTCTCATCTAGTGAGAATATCTCCTTATACTGTCCCATAAAAAAATCGTCAAATCTAAGTTTTCTACTCAAGTAAAGAGTCTTTATCCCTTGAATATTATCAGACCAAATAGTATTCTTTTTCATATTCCTCCACACTCCCGATTTATCAATGTCTTCATAATTAAATTTATATTACTCAAGTATGCCATTTTCTATCGTTTTCTGCATTCTTTTCCTCGAATAGTATGGTATCTCCTTATATCGCCATAGGAAATTCTGGCACCATTTAGGCACCAAAGCGTCAAAAACGACGGGTGTTTTGAATACCTTAATTTGCGGATATGCCTGTGTTTACAAAACTTCTGCCCATAAATGCTTGTTCATACCACAAAATCAAATACTATTTTTTATCGCTATCACAATGTCTATTGTGTCGCTTCCCCAAAGCAAAATCGAATGCCTTATTTTTTAATCGAATTAGAATATTCGCTGGGCGTAATACCAAATTGCTTTTTGAATAATTTTGAAAAATAGTGAATAGAATTAAATCCCAGCATTTCGGAAATTTGTGTAAAAGTATATTTCCCCTCCCGCATATATTCCTTAGCCCGTTTCATTTTTTCCGCCGATATATATTCCACCAAATGTTTTCCGGTGTTTTTGCGAAACAGCGTTGATAAATAACTGCTGCTGACAGGAATGGTTTTAGCAATCTCTGAAACTGTCAACTTTTTATCTAAATTATTTTTCACATACTGCACCACGTCTGTGATAATGTCACTTTCAATGGTATGCTTCATCTCTGTATCCGCTTTATGAATAATGTGCTCCAACTTCTGTGCCCGCAGTAGCCGAATCAAAATCTCTTTCAGATAACAAAGAATCAAATCATAGCTATAAATGGGATGGGTTTCTTTTTCCTGCATAATTTTTTCCAGAAGTCCTTTGATTTCATAGTCACTCTGAAACACCTTTCCTGACAGAAGTTCTGGTTCTCCAAGCTGCATATCAAAAGTGATCGTCATATAACAAACTGACACGCTTTCATCTGCATATTGCCTATGCCACTGTCCTGGTGCAAAAAGCATCAATTCTCCCTGTCGAAGCGAATATTCCTGCGTTTCCCCTATGACATTATACATGGTTCCTTTATCGACATAAGTAAGCTCCCAACAATCATGCTGCTCTCCTTTAAACTGAAATCCCAGCTCTTTTTCATGGTACAACAACGTATACAATGTACCGATTTCGAGTATGGGTGTAACTTCTGTTTGAATCTGTCGTTCCCCAATGGATTCTGTTTGAATGGCGTCTGTTTCAGATGCAATGGCAATTTTCGCTGAGGACAACAGTGGAATCACATAAAAGTAAACCCCCGGTTGAATTACAATCGTTTTGTCCAATAAAAATGTATCCAGTTCTTCTGGTGACTGCCCACATAGCAAAACGGCGCTGCCATCCAGAATATCCAACAAGACAGGCGCGCTGTGGCTGATATAAAGGAACTGCATCCGTTTTTCCTGCACGTCGCGTTGTTTCATTAAGGTATAATGATAATTCTGCATGGCAACCTGCATACCGCCGCGCTCAATATGCCCATAACTGGAAAAGGTTAAATTTGTCAGATTCTCAATCACAGCTTCCCCTCCTATCATTTTATCTACTCTCCGCTTTGAAAAGAAAAGGGCAACGCAAATTTGCTGCCCTTTTTGATTCTACTTAAAATTCACAATTACCAACGGTTCTAGGAAACGGCAAGACATCACGTATATTCGATATGCCCGTGAGGTACATAATCAGGCGTTCAAACCCCAAACCAAATCCCGCATGCTTGGTGCCGCCGTATTTGCGCAAATCCAGATACCAGCTATAGTCTTCCTCGCGCAATCCCAGTTCCTTCATTCTCGCGAGCAGCACGTCCAGCCGCTCTTCACGCTGACTGCCGCCGATAATTTCCCCGATGCCCGGCACCAGGCAGTCCATTGCCGCAACTGTTTTGCCATCGTCGTTTTGGCGCATATAAAATGCTTTGATTTCCTTCGGATAATCAGTCACAAATACCGGTTTTTGAAACACTTCTTCCGTCAAATACCGTTCGTGTTCCGTCTGCAAATCTGCACCCCAATAGACAGGATATTCAAATTGATCTTTTTGTTTTTCCAGCAATTCAATTGCCTGCGTATACGTCACATGTCCAAAGTCGCTGTTGACAATGTGTTGCAGCCGCTCCAGCAGTCCTTTATCTACAAACTGGTTAAAAAACTCCAATTCTTCCCGCGTATGTTCCATACAATATTGAATAACATATTTCAGCATGGATTCTGCCAAATCCATATCATCTTTCAGGTCTGCAAACGCAATTTCCGGCTCCAGCATCCAAAATTCCGCCGCATGCCGCGCAGTATTGGAGTTTTCCGCCCGAAAAGTTGGTCCAAAAGTATAGACTTTGCCAAATCCCATACAGAAGGTTTCCGCATTCAGTTGTCCGCTTACCGTCAAATTTGCTGCTTTCCCAAAAAAGTCTTCTTCGAATTTCACACTGCCGTCCTCATTCAGCGGTGGATTCTTGGCATCCAGCGTTGTAATGCGAAACATTTCTCCTGCCCCTTCACAGTCGCTGCCCGTAATAATCGGCGTATGCACATAAACAAACCCATTTTCATTGAAAAATTTATGCAGCGCATAAGCCGCAACCGAACGGACGCGAAATGCTGCAGAAAACATGTTGGTTCTGGGCCGCAAATGCGAAATGGTGCGCAAAAATTCCATAGAATGGCGTTTCTTTTGCAATGGATAGTCCGGCGTGGAGGTTCCCTCCACTTCAATGGATTTTGCTTTGATTTCAAACGGCTGCTTTGCCTGTGGCGTCAATTCCAGTTCCCCCGTCACCACCAGCGCGGAGCCTACATTTAGTTTTTCTATTTCCGCAAAATTGTTAATTTTTGCTTCTTCAAACACTACCTGTAAGCCTTTAAAAAAACTTCCGTCATTGAGTTCAATAAATCCAAATGTTTTCGAAGAGCGTATGGTCCGTACCCACCCCGCTATCGTTACCGTTTGGTCTGCAAATGCCTGTGTATCTCGATATAGCTGTTTAATTTCTGTCCGCTTCATTCCCTTTTATCAATCCTTTTCTTAAAATTAAAGTAAGTTTATTTGGTGTGCTGCACACTGTTCTATTGTATAATTTGGCCAAACAGATGCCTGCTCTTCAC
>CBCTHD010000081.1:0-8246 GCA_965146615.1 uncultured Clostridia bacterium | reverse complement strand
AGGGTGTAGGAAACCTGCCGCCAATGGCGGCAAGGCGCCTTTACCCTACCCTACGCAAAAAGAATCGGGGTGAGGACGATAGAAAACGGAAACAGTAGAAGCGGTTACCAAAAAGCTGCGCGCGGAGCACAAATTGTAAAAGGCGCAGCAAAAGCAGGAAGCGGCATAGCGTCGGGTAACTTTGTGGCGGTAGCGCAGGGCGTGGCGGAGGCGCTGTCGCCAAAGGTCATTGCAATAATCATTAGTATATCAATATTTATGACAATGCTGCCGATTATTGTTATCTGCGCAGTGCCGCAAATGTTGTTTTCTTGGGGGACGGTCAACGATGCGGAGCTGATAGAGCGAAACAAGCACGGCACGGCGCTTGTACAGCATTACGAATCTGTGATAGAAAAACAGGAGGAAGGCGTAAATCCGGATATATATTGGCTAATATCTATAGAATCAGTGCGGTCAAAGCAGAAGTTAGAGGACATTGATAAAAACGATGTGGAAACCTCTGTGAAAAACAGTTTTACAAAAGACAAGGACGGCAATATCCGCAATAAATCGCCGGATGAAATGATGGACGATCTGGGCTTTTCCGATGAAGAAAAGAACTGGGCAGAGCTGATGTATAGTAGCTTAAACGACCAGTATCTTGACCCGGACAGCGAATTTGGCGATGCGGGCGGTCTGCCGAGCTATGACGGCGTCACGCTGGGCGAAGCCGGGGAAACACAGGTTGTTTACTACAATCAACTTGACGAACGCTGGTCACATCAGATGTATGGCAAATCCAGCACCATCGGCGCGGCGGGCTGCGGACCGACATCGCTTGCGATTGCAGTGTCCACCTTAACCGGCAAGAGCGTTGACCCGCCGGCGGTGTGTGCATGGTCGGTGGCGAACGGACACCGCTGCGAGGGAAACGGCAGTTATCACTCGCTTATCCCGGAAGGCGCAAAGCATTACGGGCTGAAGGTAGAAAAGTTAGGACGCTCCAGCGCGAGGGAACTGGAAAAGCACCTGTCAAGCGGACATTTGGTGATTGCAATTATGGCAAAAGGGCATTTCACATCAAGCGGTCATTTCATTGTGCTGCGCGGCGTTACCGAAACGGGTAAAGTTTTAGTTGCAGACCCGGCAAGCTATAAGCGTAGCGGGCAGGAATGGGATATGTCAATCATATTAAATGAAGCCAGGGGTGACGCCGCAGCGGGCGGCCCGTTCTGGTGTCTGTCAAAATGAATTTGAAAAATATTGCAATTTTAACAGAAATGAAGTATAATATATTTAAAGAAAGCAGGTGTTATGTATGTGTACTCAAAGTCAGCTTGATATGATGATAAATCGGATTGTAGCGTTTTCAAAGGATTTGTTTGGCGATAAATTCAGAAACGTTATTTTGTATGGTTCCTATGCCCGCGGCGATTATGATGAAGAATCGGATATTGATATTATGATTATGGTTGATATGGAAAGAGAAGAATTAAGAAAATACCGAAACCAAATATGCAATTTTGTTGCTGATCTTAATCTGGAAAATGATGTATTTATAGTTGAGACATTGCAGAGCGTATCTTTTTTTAATAAGTGGAAGGGTGCGATGCCGTTTTATCAGAATGTGTTAAAGGAAGGTGTGCTATATGCTTGATGATGAGAAAAGAGCTTTGTCATTATATCGTGTTGATAAAGCCAAAGAATGTATCAAATCAGCGGAGATTTTATATGAAAGCGGACACTTTACTGATGCGGCAAACAGGGCGTATTATGCAATATTCCATTCGGCAAGAGCAGTTCTTGCAATAGATGGAGTAGACAGGAAAAAGCATTCCGGAGTGATTGCATATTTTCAGCAGAATTATATCAAGACCGGAGTGATAGACAAAAGTTATTCTTATATATTACAAAAAGCATTTCGTATTCGCCAAGAATCAGACTACGAGGATTTTTACATTATATCAAAGGAAGAAGTAAAACAGCAGATGGATGATGCTAAGCGGTTTGTTGCTGTGATTGAGCGTTATTTATCAGAAGTTCTTTAGAAATTTTGAATAAGGTAAGGAAGAAGGCTTGTGTTACTGTAAAAAGTTCACAAGTCTTTTTTTTGTGCCTGAAATTAACAGTATGGAGGGATTTATATTATGTTAGGAAAAATTTTATGTTTTGCAGGCGGCGCAGTATTTGGATTGGCTATAACCTGCTGCTTTGTCGCAGCAAGAAAAGATGATGAAAGGTCAGGGATAAAATGAACGAGTTTTATATACCCTCAAACTTTGAGGACAGCGGAAAGCTATTAGGACTGTTCGGGATACGCAATGTGATCGAGGCGGGGATTTTATCTCTGCCTTTTATTTATCTCATTTTTAAGCTGATACCTGTAGGACTGACATGGAAAATCATTATTTCGGCGGTATTTGTAATTCCGATAGGCGGGTTTGCCCTGCTTGGCATAAACGACGACCCGCTGACGGCATTTGCAAGAAACTGGTGGAATTGGCTAAAAAACAGGAAAATAATGGAATATCGGGGTGAGGTCAAATGAAAACATCCAAACTATCGCAGAAAAATGCGGGCAGTTCATCGGGCAGTTATTATGAAAACAGCACGCAGAAGTGGCTGCCGGTTGATAACATACGAAACGGTATCATCATCTTAAAGGACGGACGATACATCAAGGTTGTAGAGGTTCTTCCCGTCAACTTCTACTTGAAAAGCGAGGTTGAGCAGGAAAATATTATCTATTATTTTGCCTCATACTTGAAAATTGCTCCTGACAATCTTCAGATACGTGTTCTGACGCAAAGGGCGGATATTGGAGAATATTTCGGGAAATTAAACCGGCTGTCTGAAAATGAGCATAACGAAGCCTGTCGCAATATGATACTTGACGAGACGGAGTTTGTAAAAGGACTTTCAGATAATACGGCGGTCAAAAAGCGGTTTTTTATTGTGTTTGAGTATACAGGGAAACAGTTCAGCGCAAGGGACAATTCTTTTGCGGATGTGTGCCGCGCTTTGGGAGATGAAGCATACAAGGCGCAGCGATATTTATCACAATGCGGATTGGAGGTCTTAAACATTATGGACGATGGCTTTTTAATTGATTTATTTTTTGGAATTATCAATAAGCATACGGCAAAATATGTAAAGCCGGGGAATTTTGCAGGCAGCATGTTTGAAGAAATCCATATATACGAAGGTGGCGATAACCATGAAGCAGAATAACGAGGAAATCATAAAAATGACATTCGGCAAATTTGAAGCTGAGGAGGATTATCATGAAACGAAATTTAAAATCGAAAAAGGACAAACTGACAGTACAGGCAATGAGGATAAGAAAGCAGATACCAAAGGTAAAGAAAAGGAGAAAAAACGTAAGAAGCAATCCGTAATACATAGGTTAAAACAGACCTTTATAAAGGAACATACAGAGCAAATACCGGAACTATGGACAGGTCAAACCACTGTTCTTGATATTCTTGCGCCCTCCTCCGTTGACAACGGCAGCCGTGACTATATCGTGGTGGACGGCGTATATCATTCGTACCTGTATGTCGCAGGCTATGGCTACAGGACAAAGAACGAGGCGGCATGGCTTTCGCCGCTGGTTGAGGCGGGCGACAATATCGGTATCAGCTTTACCTTTAAGAAAATGCCGAGGGATAAGATTTTATCGAGAATATCCCAAAAGACGATGTTAAACCGCAGCCGTATGCGTGAGGTCGGAGATACAAGACAGGATTTTGAAGAATTGGACGACGCAATATCAAGCGGATATTATCTCAAAGAGGGCATTAACCGCGCTAATCAGGACTTTTATTATATGACAACGGTTATTGAAGTAACGGCGGAGAATGAGGAGGATTTGGAGCTGCGCGTAAACGACGTCATAACGCTGTGCAGCTCCATGAGTATGGTATGCAAGCGTGCGGACTATAAGCACGAACAATGCTTTTTGTCCTCCCTCCCCACTCTTTCAATTGACGCGGATATTGAACGAAAAGCAAGAAGAAATGTATTGACCGATGCGCTTGCCGCTTCCTTTCCGTTCTCCTCTTTTGAGATATATGACCCCGACGGAATATTTCTCGGACTGAATAAATACAACAGCTCCATTGCTATTCTTGATATATTCGACAGCGATAAATATTCCAATGCAAACGGTTGTATTCTCGGTATGTCGGGCGCCGGCAAAACCTTTCTGATGCAGTGCTTGGCGCTCAGAATGAGAATGCAGGGTACGCAGGTGTTTATTCTCGCGCCGATTAAGGGACACGAGTTTGCAGACTCTTGTTATGCAGTCGGCGGGAAATATATCCGCATAGCGCCGTCGTCAAAGGATTGTATTAATATCATGGAAATACGAAAGACAAGCCTTTCAACAGATTATGAAATGAAGGGCGATACAAGAGATGATTCAATCTTGGCGGAGAAACTCCAGAAATTGATGATTTTCTTCTCACTGGTAAAGAACGATATTACCCAAAATGAGCTGAACCTTTTAGACGGAGCAGTAATAAGGACATACAACAAATTCGGTATAAACTTTGAAAATAAATCACTGTTTAGGGAAAACGGCAGCTTTAAGGATATGCCTACCTTAAAGGATTTGTATGAGGAACTTTTATCAAAGGACGAAACAAAGCCGCTGGCGCTTATGATAGAAAAGTTTGCGGTAGGCTCGCTGTCCGGTTTCGGAGGGAAAACAAATGTGGATTTGAATAATAAATATATTGTACTCGATATTTCGGAAATGACAGACCACCTAAAACCTCTGGGAATGTTTATGGCGCTGGATTATGTATGGGATAAGGCAAAGGAAAGCCGGATACAGAAAAAAGTCATATTCCTTGACGAGCTGTGGACGCTGATTGGAGCAAGCTCCAACAGACTGGCGGCAGACTATGTGCTTGAAATATTCAAAGTCATAAGAGGCTACGGCGGCGCGGCTATTGCGGCAACACAGGACATAGGGGACTTTTTCAGTCTGGACGACGGTAAGTACGGGAAAGGCGTAATAAATAATTCCCGTATTAAGTTTATTTTACAGTTAGAAGAGGACGAAGCCTTTGCGGTACAAAAATATATGGCGCTTTCCGATGAAGAAACCATGCAGATTATCAGGAATCAGCGGGGCGAGGCGCTGCTTTGTGCGAATAGGAATAAGGTTTGTATCGACATTAAAGCGTCGCCGCTAATGTACCATCTGCTGACGACTAAGAGAAGCGACTTGGAAAAGAGGAAAAAGAATGGAAACATTTAAGAAAACACTTTCAGATTTGCAGGGTGATACGGTAAAAGTTATGCAGTGTCTTTCAAGACTGCTGATGTCAAACAGTCAGTCTGCAAATGTAATCGGGCGGCAGATGGACGAGTATCTGTGCGAGCTTGAAAACCTATGCGTCCGTTCAAGAACAGTTATAGAAAAATACAGACCGTTCAGTGCAATGAAAAGCGTTAATGAAGTAAACGACAATATCGAAAATATCTGCGGAAATGTTGAGGTAACGGAAAACGGGTGGCTGCATATTACATTGAATACGCTGCTCCCTAACTGTAAATACAGAATCAGCAGCTATATAAGCGATACGATTTCAAGATTAATCAGTTCGTGCGGCTATGAGCTGCCGTATTTTGAAAAGGCGTTTATGGCAATCGTGGAATACTGCAATTATGAAAACCACAATGCGCTCGACAATGATAATAAGGGGTGGAAAATGATACCGAACGCGTTAAAAGGCAGCGTGATTGAGGACGACAGCCAGTTTGTTTTAAGCGTGGGCTTATTCGCGAAAATGTCGGAGAATATACGCTGTGAAATCTACGTCATGCTGCCGGAGGACGGAAGCCTGTTTATGGAAATGTTGTCGTCGGGAACGCTCTGATGCGGGAGTAACTCGTTGAAAATCACGCCGCTGCCAGAGCGTGTTCAAAAATGCGTTTTACTCCTGCATTAACCGCCGAAAAATATAGATAAATCAAGGCTTTTTCGAGCTTGAAAATAAAAGCATATTTTAAAAATGCACACTAGTGTGAAGGGAGGAGTAAAAGTGATTTTTGATAGGTATGATTGCGAGTTTTTAAAGCTCTGCGGACTTTGCAGATATTTGCCGGTAGGCTTGCAGAAACGATATGACGCTCCATATTTTTCGGGAAGCGTCATATCGAATTTGCGGGAACACGGACTTATTAAAACACAGAGCGACAGACTGAGCTATAAGCTGACCTTTACAGGACGTGAAATTCTTGCAGAAATGGGATATAAATTCCCGAACGATACAAGAATGGATTTAAAACGCCCCGCATATAAACGGAAGCTCAAAAATGCGCTGTGGAATATATCGCTGTCCCTTGCAGGCATTGACATTTACAGTAATAAAACAAGAGAGCTTGCAGAAACTGGATATATCAGCTCGCTGACACTGCGTGCGGATAAGAACATACGGGTACTTGCAGGGACGAGGTTTTTAGGAATACTAAGGATACGGGACACGGGATATATACCGTATTATCTGGAAAGCGAGAACGATTGGATGGTGCCCGGGTATGAACGGGAGATATTCAAGTCGCAGATTGAGACGGTACAAGGGATTAAAAATATAAAGATTATTTTAACGGGAAGCACCTTGGAGGAATTGTGGCTGCATATCCGACCGCGGACTCAAAGTGAAAAACTTCCTCGCGGTATGAAACGCTTCGACAAAGCCCTGGAGGAACTTGGGTACGAATACCTGCTAATTCCATTCAACCGCGACGGGGTTGTGCAGCTTGGTTTTTTGAAAAGTTACAGAAACAGGGAAAGACTTGCCAAAGCCATAGGCTGTGATACAAAGCAGATAGCGAACCTGTCGGAATGCGACGGTATGATAGAAAACACTCCGTATATCATAGCTGTTGATTTCAATGTAAACCGTATTGTAAGAGCATTAAAACAAATAGAGCTGTATGATAACGCTCTCGTGCCTAAGATATGCTGTCTGCCTTTTCAGAAGAGTACGGTATTCAGACTTCTAAAGCTGTACCATTGTCAGAGATGTGTTGTCATAACCATTGATAAAAATAACATATACGATATTTTTCCCGAGCTTGAAAGAAACGCGGTGAAGCAGGAGCCGTATATGACGAAGGAGGGAAAATACATTGACGCAAATAAAAGAAAAAATAGAACGATTGCTGACGAAAAACGATAAAGTACAAAAAGCGTACCTAAAAATACGGGAGCATTTCTGGTTTTATTTTATTTGTGCATTTGTGGGTATTTATCTTTACGGTATTGTAATCAATTCAATGATAAATGCCATGAGAAATTTCACACAGGGCACAATGGATGAAACCGTGTCCTTAAATCCGATAAAATGCTTCACCGCGGTATTCACGCCTCAAGGTCTGGGCGTTCTTTTTTTTATTTTTATTATGTATGTGCTGATAGCCGGGAAATGGATGCACCTTATAACCGGCGTAAAGATTACCAAAGACGAACGGAACTTTTTCGTATCCAGTGAAGGCACGCACGGCACCTCCGGCTGGATGACGAAAAAGGAACGGGATAAGGTATTGCAAATCGGCAGTGCAGATAAATTGCCCTGTCCCATACTTTGCAAGCTAAAGAATGGTATGTACGACAGCGACCGGTTTGCGGATTATGTAGGACTGAGAACGGATGTGGGATTAAATGGTCATACCATGGTCTACGGCGCGTCGGGAGCCGGGAAATCAAGAGGCTTTGTTAAACCGTTTATTCTCAAAATGGCAAAATTTAAAGCAGAGAAAAAGGAAAGCATGATTTTAGTGGATCCCAAGGGGGAATTTTTTGAATCCACCTCGGAGTATTTAAGAAAACAAGGCTATGTAGTAAAGGCGTTTAACCTTTTGGATATGGAAAATTCCGACGGTTGGAATTGTATCGGCGAAATAGGCAGCGATACGGACATGGTGCAGTCGGTAGCTGAGATTATTATACGGAACACAGCCGACAGTGAGCAAAAGGCGGATTTCTGGGACAAAGCGGAAAAAAACCTCCTGATAGCGCTTATTCTCTATGTTCAAAGTATGCGCGACCCGATAACGAATGAACTGCTGCCGATACATAAGCGTTCGCTCGGAACGATATACAATATGCTTTCAACCGAGGGGCAAAAAAGCCTTGACTCGAAGTTTCAAAAGCTGCCGCTGGATCACCCGGCAAGAGCACCCTACGGCATTTTTAAGCAGGCGGCGTCCAATTTGTGGGGTAATATTTTTATCGGACTCGGTTCACG
>CBCTHD010000080.1:0-8280 GCA_965146615.1 uncultured Clostridia bacterium | reverse complement strand
CGCTCCATCAAGGAACGTCCGCTCTTGGGGTCCACCAGTTTGGTGAATTCCTCCAACACCTGTGTCATTTCGTTGCCGCGTTCCCCACAGCCAATATAGACAATAATATCCGCATCGCACCACTTTGCCAACTGGTGCTGCGTCATCGTCTTCCCCGTCCCAAAACTGCCCGGAATTGCAGCAGTACCGCCTTTTGCAATGGGAAACAGCGTGTCAATCACCCGCTGTCCCGTCATCAACAAGCGCTCAATTGGACGGCGCACCGCATACGGGCGTCCTTGCCGGATTGGCCATTTTTGCATCATGGGAACGTCCAACATCTCGCCTTTTTCTGTTTTTACTTTTATAATAGGTTCGCAAATCGTGTAGCTGCCATCTGGTTTTGCTTCAACGACAGTGCCTTCCATGCCCGGCGGAATCATCGCCCTGTGCGTAATCAACTCTGACTCCTTCACTTCTGCAATGACCGCTCCACCGGTCACTTTATCTCCGGCTTTTACAGTGATGTGCGCCTCCCATTTTTTCTCCATATCCAGCTGATCCACATCTACGCCGCGTGCAATAAACGCGCCGTTTTTTTCTGCAATCCTGTCCAGCGGCCGTTCGATTCCGTCAAATATCCCACTAATAATACCAGGGGCGAGTGTGACAGATAGCGGCATACCTTCTCCGATTACCGGCTCGCCCGGTTTGATTCCTGAGGTCGCTTCATATACTTGAATGATGGTACTTTCTCCATCAATTCCAATAACCTCTCCAATCAACTTCTCATTTCCTACCTTCACCAGTTCCGAAATAGAGAAGCCTTTCACATCCCTAACTTTGACCACAGGACCGTTAATTTCATATATCGTTCCTTTTACCATATTCCAAAACACCTTTCCCCATCATCACAAAAACTGTATTCTTGCTCCCTAAGACGCCTTTCCCCATCATGGGTTGTTTTCCGCAGAAGATTTACTCTCCCTAAAGCCGCCGCCTTAGAGACGGGAAACATTTCATGCTAATCTCTAAATACGAACGCCTGCCTCTTCCAAAAAATGTTCCTTTTCCTCTGCAATGCGTTCCGCAAGGGAATGATCGCTCATGAGATTACAAGATCGGTTTAACACTCGACAGCCGCCCAAAATATCCATATTGTCCTGTTCCACAGGAACACCGAATTTCGTCAACCGGCTTGTTTGTTCCAAATCTCGCTTGTCGAGCAAAATGACTACATCGCCGCTACCTACTTCCTGCAACCCTTGCTGTACACAGCGCATCAAAAACGTCGTATAGTCCTCTGTTATCCGATACGCCTCAATACGGTCCATCACTTGCTGAAAAACAGAACGAATGATGTTGTTGCGGCTGTTCAAAAGCTGCCGTTTGCTGTCACTGGCTGCTTTAGACAGGATTTCATTTTGTTCTCGGCGAATTTTTCCAAGCTCCTTTTGAACGGTCTGTTGTGACTTTGCAAGTATTTCATTTTCTTTTTGTTCAATACGCGCTTTCTTTTCCCGCTCCGTTTCCTGCTCAATCGCCGCTTTTTTCTGATTGGCCTCATTCAGAATTTCCTGCTCGAACACATGTAATTTTTCTTCCATTTGACTCACGGCCCGTAGCCTCCTTTTCTAAATTTTTACGCCAATCGCATCCTTTACATAGGAAGTAATGGAATCCGGTGCACGCCCTGTTCCATGGCGATCGGGAATTTCCACTACCAGCGGCAGTGAAACGCTCACCTTCAGTTCCGACACCATTTCTGGAAAATCCTTTGCCAGTTTTTCCGTTATCAACAGTACGCCGATTTCTTTATCGTTCAACGCTTCCTTGATCGCTTCTTCAAATTCTTCCTGTTCATGTACGACGACGCCCTCTGCCCCTGCTAGGCGCATACCCGTTTGGGTATCTACATTATCGCTAATGACAAATAATTTCATATCTGGTTCGCCTCTCTTCCGGCATACATTACAGATTTCCGATAATCATGAAGGAAATCAGCAAGCCATACAGCGCAACCCCTTCCGCCAACGCAACGAATACCAGCGCTTTTCCGAATACTTTTTCATTTTCACTAATAGCGCCCAATGCGGCGGAAGCTGCTGCACCCACCGCAATACCGGCGCCGATGGTTGCCATACCGGTTGCCAATCCCGCCGCCAGGTATCCCATCCCGGAGCCCGCAGACGCTGCCGCCGTGGTTTCCGCGCCCACGGCACCGCTGCACATACCGATGACAGACGCTACCATAAGCGTAAAATACATACCTATATTCGTAAACAGCGCTACCTTCTTACTTTTGGCGCCCTTTTCACTTTTGATATAAATCAAAACCGGAACTGCAACAGACAAAACCAATGCGATCGTTACCAACGTTACCAATGTGCTCATAGCAATCTCTCCTTTTCCACTTTCCTCTTATTTCTCTAATATGGTTTTATATGGTACAAACGGCTTTCCATCGCCGTCAAAGAATCGTCCGAACATCTCATAAAACTCCAAACGCAGCGCCTGAATGCAAACGACAAACGCTTCCATGCACATGACGAACACATTTCCGAACACCAGTACACTAGGTCCGCCGGCACCCGCCATCTCTACAAAGCTGTAAACTACCATCATCATGCCAGCATGTACCAGTGCAAACGCCCCAATACGGATAAAGGATATGGTGTTTGTGATGTAACTCAGTAAGATTTCAAAGAGTTCAAACAGATTTTCTGTAATAAATTCGCCCTTATGCTCCGGCATCCATTCTTTTTTCTTTGCCAATAGCGCCCCCAGCGGTTGTTGTAGAAAGATGAGAAGCAACGGAATGCCAAACAGGAAAATCCCTACCGCTACCGGCACGCTTACGCCTTTTGTGATGGTGCCGACAGCCGCTATAATCACCGCCACATAAAAAACGAGTCCTGCCAGACCATTCTGACTGAACAGCAACCTACTGCGGTCACCCCTTTTTATCGCGTTGAGCATGTTAGCTATCATCGCAATTACCAACATAATCATGCCAAATGCAACTGCCAAAATCAACAGCGTGTTGGTGCTTTCCATTGGATGAATCAATCCCGGCAGGATTTCTTCGTTACCGAAAACACTTCCATAAACGAATCCAAAAACGGTACCGCTCACGCCCACCATGGATACAATACCGGCAAGGCGTATTTTCTTCCATTTATATAGAATAAAACCTGCAATAGCAAGCACCGCACCTTGTCCGACATCGCCAAACATCATTCCAAACATGAGAATGTAGGTAATTGCAAGCAATGGTGTTGCGTCCATCTCCCGATAATTCGGCAGCCCATACATTTCCACAAACATTTCAAACGGCTGCGCCCACTTCCAGTTTTTCATTTTGGTGGGCGGAACCAGTTCCT
Organism: uncultured Clostridia bacterium; assembly: GCA_965146615.1. Classification (GTDB taxonomy): domain Bacteria; phylum Bacillota; class Clostridia; order RUG12999; family RUG12999; genus JAAWTG01. The sequence goes on along the minus strand of CBCTHD010000080.1, from coordinate 4,918 downwards.
CTCCCACCTCTCTAGGATCCTGCGTTGCCAACATCACATCTTTTTCCTGTTCTAATGCCTTTTCCAATTGCTTTGCTTCCTCGCGCACCGCCCAGCATACCATGTAAAAGCTGTCTTCCGTATGCGCGGATTTTCCGCGGATTTCATACACGTAGAACTTGCGTTTATAATAGCTGTACCACCGCATGATGCGCGGCACTTCTTTCTGAATGCAGTCATTTATTTCTATCGCGTTTCGTTCTATCTGCCGCTGCAACATTTCATTATCCTGCCGCAAGGTCTGCTGTGCTTCGCGCGGTTTTCCCACCGCTTTATCGGAAATACGAATACGTTCAAAGTTTAGTGATGCAAACACATCATCAACATGTTTGCGGCAATTATGCGGCGTTAAGTACATGCCATAGACATATCCATCTTCCTCCGTCCCCTTCAAAAATACCGTCGGCATCTGTTGGAGGTAAGTCGTCAGCTTCACATAAGACTCCCTGGTCATTCTTCCAAACCGGAATCGCATAAATTCGAAAGAAAACATCTCCTCCAACGGAACATCAATCTCACTCATGCGCTCCAGATGAGAAATCAAAATTTTGTTTTCCGCAATTCGTTTCGTCCATTCCTTTTCCTGCTCCCGTTTTTCTGTAATATCCCGGCGCAGCGCGTCGAGATATGCTTGCACATCTTCTTCCGGTTTTTCCGTTTCCGGCGCATATTGCGGCTGTACTTCCAGGAACTGACAAATATCTTTAAGTGCTTTGAACGTCTCTCCATATGGATTGGTCGTTTGAAAGCGCTGCAATCCTTTAATGTTGTGCGTGACTTTCATCGCATCTTCCATCTGCACGTCCCTGTCAATAACATACTGTTCCATCACGTCGTCAAACAGATCCACCGGCCCCATGATATGAATTAATTTCATTTTTTGTATTGCCATAAGTCTGCACCTGCTTACTTTCTTTTTATACGACGTACCGCCACATCTCATCCTTGGGAATTCGATAACGGATACATTCTATAATTGAACCAATGTTGTCCAGTTCTAACTGTTTTGCACCAAGATATTCAAATGCAGCGGTCAGCTGATAGGCATTGCCGCCGTTCATTTTCTTCATCAATTTCATTTGTAGCTGCAACAACGTCCGTTCATAAAGACCGTTCTCATGTCCGCTAAATATGTCGGTATATTTATTTTCCTTTGCGATTGCCATGATTTCCTCCGGCGAATCCGCTTCTACCAAACGTTTGATTTCCTTCTCCCGCAGTCTTCCGTGGACGGGAATCAACACCGTATAGATCAAATCATTCGGCATATGATAATATTTTTTGCTGCGGTAAATCCATAATAAATTTAATATGTCAGCTTCATAACCGACGTATTCCTCCATTTTTTTACGGTCCTTGTTTTGCAGCGACCGTTTAATTTGCCGCCAGAGATTGGTATAATAATACATGTCGAGCTGGGTTTCCATGTCGAAATAAGCTGTCTCGCCGGCTTTTGTTTCCTGCCCATAAGCAGCCCGCAGCACCTGCTGATACGGAATCCCGCTTAGCGCATCAATAACATCGTCAATCGTATGCGCATGTTCCATTTTGGTAAAATCAATTCGTGAAATCGCTTGAAATTCCCGCGGCACTCTGTAAATGACGCCATGAAATTCTTCTCCGACACCAACACGGCGGATAATCAGCTTCAACATATTAATCTCGTGCCGCACCAACCAAGTCTTCAGAAACCGCCGGTCCGGAATATTCATGAAATGCTGTAGCTTCACAAAATCTTCAAATGCGCTGATACGCAGCAGCCACTCCAGCAAATCGCGGTGTACCTCCTCTTCCCTGATAGGCTCCAGTACATTGCGGTACGCCGTATCATATTTCAAATAACCGACCGCTTCCGTCACCGTTTGTTTGCTCTGCAATTCCTGCATCTGTTCTGCACTGAGCAATTTACCAGACATAGATTTTAACTTCGTTGCCAGTGCACCATATCGCAGTAATCCTGAAAAGGCCACTTCCACACCTCCTTAAGCAGACCGTATACCCAGTCAAAAAGTATCCTTTTGCCTTTACGGATCAATGGTGAAAATGTCTTGAAACAGCATATCCACCCATTTTTTCTCATTCTCTTGATACAGCCGATCCAGTTTTTCCTGCTGCGCCCGGGTAGATTCCTCAAGTTGTGCCAGCTTTTCCTGCGTTACAGCAGCTTCCTGCGCACGCAGCGCTTCAATCTTTTCGTTCGTTTTGGTAGCCCATTCCTGTTTCAATTTCTGCACAGTCTGTTCTACTTCTTCCTCCAGATGGGCCTGTTTTTCCCGCGCTTCTTCTACCACATCATGCGCTTTTTTTTCCATCTCCAAAATCTGTTTGATCACATCTTCCATCTGAAATCATCTCCTTTTTAACCCATTCGCCTCAGTTGCGCAGGCTGTGAATCGGTGCGGGGATTCTTCCGCCCCGTCCCACAAATATCTCACTGGAATAGCGGCTGACGGGCATCACCGGCCCGCTGCCCAGCAGCCCGCCAAATTCCACGGTATCTCCCACTTGTTTTCCAACAGCTGGAATGATTCTCACAGCTGTTGTTTTGTTGTTAATCATGCCGATTGCGCTTTCATCTGCTATGATGGCCGAAATCGTCTGCGCCGGCGTGTCGCCCGGTACAACAATCATATCCAATCCAACGGAGCAAACACATGTCATCGCTTCCAGCTTTTCCAGGGATAGTGCGCCGCTGCGTACTGCGCTAATCATGCCGGCGTCTTCACTGACCGGAATAAACGCACCCGACAGCCCGCCGACGTGAGAACTCGCCATAACGCCGCCTTTTTTGACAGCATCATTGAGCAGCGCCAGCGCCGCGGTCGTCCCATGAGCGCCGCATTGCTCCAGACCCATTTCTTCCAAAATATATGCCACACTGTCCCCCACCGCCGGCGTCGGCGCCAAGGACAAATCGACAATTCCAAACGGGACGTTCAACCGTCTGGACGCTTCATGCGCCACCAACTGCCCCATTCTGGTAATTTTAAATGCCGTCTTTTTAATTGTTTCCGCCAATATATCAAACGATGCATTTTTACCCAATTTGGCAACCGCATTGCGTACCACGCCGGGTCCACTGACCCCAACGTTAATCACGCACTCCGGCTCGCCCACACCGTGAAACGCTCCCGCCATAAAAGGGTTGTCTTCCACAGCATTCATGAATACAACCAGCTTCGCGCAGCCACAGGAATCCTGTTCTTTGGTTGCTTCCGCAACCGCTTTGACGCATTCGCCCATTTCGCGCACTGCGTCCATATTGATGCCTGCTTTGGTTGTCCCAACGTTCACACTGGCACAGACGCGTTCCGTTTCTTTCAGTACCTGCGGCAGAGAACGAATCACTTTTTTATCTCCTGCAGTATATCCTTTGTGTACCAGCGCAGAATAGCCACCGATAAAATTAACGCCTGTCTGCTTTGCCGCCGCGTCCATTGCTTGTGCAAGCACATTGCTTTCTCCTGACGCATTTGCTGCAAGGAGCGAAATGGGCGTTACGGCAATTCGTTTATGAATAATCGGAATGCCATATTCCCGCTCAATTTTTTCACCAGTCTCTACTAAGTATTGCGCATTTTTCGTAATTTTATCATAAATTTATCGCTGCATCGTCGCCATGTCCTCACTGCAACAATCCAGCAATGAAATCACCATGGTAATGGTACGGATATCTAAATTCTCATCTGAAATCATATGGATCGTTTCCATAATCTCTCGGTTACTCAACATATGCTACCGCCTCCTTATTAACGTTTTACAACCGCAAGATGCAGCCGTTTGCATTTTGCGGTTGTAGCCTTTTTATCAATTTGTTAGATTCGGTGCATGGATTGAAATAAATCTTCATGCTGAATCCGGATAGAAACACCCAATTCTTTCTCCAATGCTTCCAATTTTGCAGTGATTGATTCAAATGCTGCGTCTGTTCCGGAAAGGTCCACCAGCATCACCATCGTAAATAATTCCTGCATAATGGTCTGTGAAATATCCAATATATTAATATTTTCCTGATATAACAGCATGCTCGTTTTTGCAATAATTCCTGTCTTATCCTTTCCGATGACCGTAATAACCGCACGCATTGCGACACCCCTTTTCTTCTGCTTTATTACCGTCACATATTATACCACAAATTACAATCAATGTCTATCGTTTTTTTTGATAAATTTTGCTGATTCATCACGTCCTATTGAAATGCACAACTAATTTCTTTGTCGTTTTACTAAAAACTTTTTTCTGTTCTACCGTAACCATTTATGGGGCGTTGCATATTATGATAGCGAGAAGGCAATATCAGCTATAGTGCAAAGGTTAGTATTTATTTTTAGCGGAGGTGAATCTTTATGTTTAGAAATTCTTGCGGTGGAAACGGAAACGGATGCGGCGGATGCGGAAGTGAAATTTTATTCTTCCTGGTCGTTATCTTAGTTGTGCTTGGTAATTGCAACATCTTTGGCGGAAACGAATGCTGCTGATACACACGGCAAACGTATTCCAACATTAAAAAGTTATGAAGGAGGTTTCTTGTATGAACTTTAAAAATTTATTTGGTTGCGGTGACTCCATTTTATGGTTCATTATCCTGTTTTTATTGCTCTTCTTCTGCAACTCTTGCGGCTGCGGCGGGAACGAATGCTGCTGCGACTAACGAGGCAGTTCCCCTTTAGCTCTAAAGCGTAAAAGCGGCGGACAGGTACATATTCAAACAAGTTTAACGTACCTGCCGCTTTCACGCTGAGAAAAAATAAACAGAGAAAGGGGGCGGGACATATGGGCTGCAACGGCGGTTTCTTTGGAGATGACAATGCTATTATCTGGATCATTTTAGCTGTTATTTTGTTCTTCTGGATTTTCAACGATAACAACAACAATTGCT
>CBCTHD010000079.1:0-8310 GCA_965146615.1 uncultured Clostridia bacterium | reverse complement strand
GAAAGAAGTACCGGAGAATGTTGACATCCAGGAACTCGAAAAAATAGCGGGGTCTATTGTCGATACCATTTGTGCAGAGGCAGTCATTCGTGTCTATGTCGGCATAAGTTCTGTCTGCACCAATATCCGTGAACTGGCAAAAGCCTACAAGGAATCCCAGATTGCGTTGGATGTTGGGAAAGTATTTGACATGGAAAAACAAATTATCAATTATGAGAACCTCGGTATCGGGCGCTTGATTTATCAGCTGCCGACTACGCTTTGCGAGCTATTCTTGTCGGAAGTGTTCAAAAAAGAATCGATTGATGCGCTGGATTCGGAAACCATTTTGACCATTCAGAAGTTTTTCAAACATAACCTGAATGTGTCGGAAACGGCGCGAGAACTGTTTGTGCATAGAAACACATTGGTTTACCGGCTGGATAAAATTGAAAAAATTACCGGGCTTGATTTGCGGGAGTTTGATCAAGCTGTGACATTTAAGGTTGCCATGATGGTGAACAAATATTTGTCGTCCGGCACAGTGAAGTTTTAACGGAAATGCACACTGGGCATAGCAAAAACAATCTGTGCGGGAGGAAAGCCAATGGTATTGTTTGAACATGTGACGAAGACCTACAATAATAATGTGAAAGCGCTTGATGACGTGAGTTTTCATATCCGAAAAGGCGATTTTGTGTTTGTCGTGGGGCATAGCGGCGCTGGAAAATCGACGCTGACAAAACTGATGATGCACGAAGAACAGCCTGATTCGGGGTACATACGGGTAGCGGATTTTGATGTAACGAAACTCAGCCGGAAGATGGTGCCGTATCTGCGGCGCAGTATTGGTATGGTATTTCAGGACTTTCGTCTGCTGCCAAACAAAACGGTTTATGAAAACATCGCGTTTGCCATGGAAGTCATCGGATCAACGCAGCGACAAATCCGTCGGCGCATTCCCGATGTGCTCAGCATGGTGGGGCTGACAGTAAAAGCAAAATGCTATCCAAACGAGTTGTCCGGCGGAGAACAGCAACGCGTCGGTATTGCGCGCGCGTTGGCAAATAATCCGCAGCTTATTGTTGCGGACGAGCCTACCGGAAACCTGGATGATGAAACCGCTTGGGAAATTATGGCGATTTTAGACCGTATTAATAAATATGGGACAACCATCATTATGGTCACACATTCCCAGAAAATTGTGGATGAAATGCAAAAACGTGTGATTGCGATTGACCGCGGAAAAGTTGTCAAAGATGAGCAGGGCGGTTATACCTATGAAAATCAGGTATCAGAGGATACCGTATTTGATTTTACTTATACCAGCCAAAAGCAGGGATACGGGGATATTTTAAAAGAACTGGAAGCACTCAATATCAATATTCACCATGACGATGAATAGGACAAGGAGGAACACATGCCACTGAGAAATATGAAATATTATTCAGGACAGTCCTTGAGTAGTATTTGGCGTAATAGACTCATGAGCCTGATTTCCCTGTCTACGGTTTGCTTTTGTTTGATCTTGCTTGGCGTGGCAATATTGATTGGGGACAATCTGCGGTATATTTCGCAGCAGTTGCAGGCACAATTTGAAATTCAAGCATATATGGACAGCAGTGCAACGCAAGCGCAAGTCGAAAGCATGGAAGAGAAAATTAGGGCATTGAGCGGCGTTGCGGACGTTGTAGTGGAAACGCCGGAAGAAGGAATCGAATGGTTTAAACAGGAAATTGAAAACGGTGCCGAAGCATTCCAGGGGTTGGAGGGCGAAAATAATCCGCTGCCGTATTGTGTTAAGGTGACGCTTTCTGACGCAACACAAGCGGAAAGTGTTGAAAATTCTATAAAATCTATGAACCAGATATTACAGGTAAACAACCGTAGAGACGTTTTAAATACCATTATGCGTTTTACCAGGGGCGTCCGTTGGGTCAGCTTGGCAGGAATGCTAATTTTTGCGCTTATTGCGGTATTTATCATCTCTAATACAATCAAATTGGCGGTGATGGCACGCAGCCGAGAAATCAGTATTATGAAATCTGTCGGGGCAACAGATTGGTTTATCCGCTGGCCTTTTATTATTGAAGGCGCTATAGTCGGACTGCTCGGGGCGATAGTCGCATTTTTCCCTGTATTTTTCGGATATAAGGGAGTTGCTGGCTGGTGGAGCGGTACGCTGGATATTGTGAAATTAGTGGATGCGAATGCAATGCTGGGATACTTGATTTTAGCGTTTTGCCTGATTGGAATCGGGATTGGTTCCATTGGCAGCGTCATGGCGGTACGGAAACATTTGAAAGTGTAAGAGGTGTGAAAAGATGGCGAATCAATGGAAACGTTTTTTAGCAGTGGTATTAGTAGGGACGTTTGTAATTTCCCTGCCGGTATATGCTGCCAAAACAGATGAAATCAAAAGTAAAATAGAACAGAGCAGAACACAGCAGAATCAGAAAGAACAGGAAATTCAAAATATGGAAGAGCAGCAGCAAGATGTCATGCTGGAGAAACAAGCGTTGGATCAGCAAATTACGGAAATTCAGAAAAATATTGATGAAATTGACAGCGTGATTGAAGAAAGTGACCAACAGATTGCTGCGAAAAATGTGGAACTGGAGGAGGCGGAGGAGCGGCTGACCGCTGCGGATGACCAACTGAAACAACGGGTAAAATCCATGTATATGAATGGAAACACTTCCTATTTGGAAATTTTGTTTGGTGCGGAGAGTTTCTCGGACTTTATAACGCGCGTGAATATGCTGAAATTTATTGTGGATAATGATAATAAGATTATAGCGGAAGTGGTAGAAGATAAAAATACCATAGAGCAGGCAAAAGCAGTGATTGAAGAACAAAAAAGTGAACAGGAGACTGCAAAAGGTCTGCAAGAGGAAGAAAAGCAGCGCATGGAAGAAAGCGTTGCCCGCCAACAAGAAATTATGGAGTCGTTGGAAAATGACATTGATAAATTGCGAGCAGAACAGGAAAAATTAAAAGCCTCGGAAGATGAATTAATGCGAGAAATGGACCGCATTGAAGCGGAAGAAAAAGCGGCACAACAACGAGCAGCTTCCAGCGGTAGTTCCTCAAGCACAACAGTGACTCGTGGATCTGGTGTGATGGGATGGCCGCTGGCAGTGAATGGTACGATTACATCACGCTTTGGATACCGCAGTGACACTGCAATAAATGACCATACGGGAGTCGATATTGCGGCGCCGACGGGAACTGCAATTCTGGCGGCGGACAGTGGTACTGTATCTCTTGTGAAGTATGATGCAGGTGGCTATGGAAACTATGTGTTGATTAACCATGGTGGAGGAATGTTTACGCTCTATGGACATTGCAGCGCTACCTATGTATCTGTAGGACAGAGCGTTTCCAAGGGACAAAAAATTGCCGCAGTAGGCAGCACCGGATATTCGACCGGTCCGCATTTGCATTTTGAAGTGCGCATTAACGGAGGTATTAACGGAGTACGTGTTGACCCCTTGCCCTATATCAGCTGATTTTTTGCAGAGTACCCCATAATTTAGTTCAAAATCCTGCAAGTGGCGCAGCATGAAAAGGAGACAACTTTCGGTGTATCGCTGGCTGACTAGGCGGGGGAAAGGTAAGGTATTCAACTTATGGGAAATTTGACCATGTATAAGGAGCTTTGGACCTTTTTGATTTCCATGCTCCCGATTGTTGAGCTTCGCGGTGCGATTCCGGTAGGTCTGGCAAGTGGTATCAATCCCGTTTTGAATTATATTTTGTGTGTTGTAGGAAACATGATACCCATACCGTTTATTTTATTATTTATCCGTCCGTTATTTCATCGACTGAAACAAATTCCGCGTGTACGAGGGATAATTAATAAGATGGAAAACAGGGCACATATGAAATCGGATACCATTAAAAAATACAGTTTTTGGGGATTGGTGATTTTTGTAGGAATTCCACTACCGGGAACCGGAGGATGGACAGGAGCACTGATTGCAGCACTACTGGAAATGCGGTTAAAAAAGTCCTTGCCCGCTATTTTCATTGGCGTTTTGTTGGCAGGAGGTATTATGACGGCACTGACCGAAGTGGTTATGGCAGGTCTGACCGAAGGAATGGGATTTCTGGATAGTTTGTTGAAATGGCTGGTCGGGTAACAGTCAAGAAGCGATAGAAAAGATATTTTATTGGAACAGTATCGTCCGAGACGATACTGTTCTCTTGTATGGTATGAGAGATGAAAGCGGTATAATTATTTTCATTTCTGTCACCATTGGCGTATGCGGCAATACGATATGATTCTGCTTTAGCATGATTCATAGAAATTGTTTCTATTATTGTCATAAAGGTTAAAAGGTTATAGAGAATTTATCCAACTAGGGAGATAACCGCCTATCATTAGTTTATTATATGTACCATTTGGAAAGCATTTTTTAGCTCTTTTAATTTACGGATCAAATCAATATCCCTTATATCAAATGTACACCGCTATATCCAGTTTTTCAATACAGGGGTATAGGAAACCAGAAATAACAGAGTTGTTTTTACTGGCGGATGCATTAATTGATTGATGATGCATTATAAAAAAACAAAATGATACATCATATTTCGTCAATTGCTATTTGAAAAGGGAAGCAATATAGTGTATAATAGAGATGACGTTTTATGACATAAAGAGGGAGCTATACTGGACACTTCCGGGAATCAATATAGTGAGGTCTTTTAACGCGGGCAAAATGGTAAAAACTTAACCAAAAAACGGAACTACTGTCACCATGGAGAAATTTTATTGTCCATTATTGGCACGATTTATATTTCTGTGTGCCGATAAAAGAGGGGAGAGTTGGGCTTGAAGAAGTTTTGGAATACGGGAAAACTTTACAAAAAGTTACTTTTTAGTTACGTGTGTATGGTATTGGTATTGGTATTGCTGAGTCCATTGATACAGTCCAATATAAAAAAGTATATTACGGAGAAAGAAATTCAATATGCGGTAACGAATCTGTATTATATTAAAGATCTTATGGACACGCAGATTAATGCAATTGCAAAAATGTCCTATACCATTCTTGCTGATGAGGTGGTTAAGAATGCTGAATATGAACTGTATAGCAACAGGAAAATTATTGACAGATTGAACAGCATGATGGGCAGTATTAATTGGATTAATAACTGCTTTGTTGTAAATTTGGAGAGTCATTTTATTATTAGTGCAGAGGGAAGCGAAGAGATAGACTATTTTCAACGGTTTCAGAATGCAGATGGAGAAAAAATCGATATTAGAGAGCTTTTTGAGAGTAATGCCGTTTTTGATTGTGTACCATGTGTTTCTGACAAACAGGAAAACGTATTGCTGTTTATAGCGAAAAATGCCGTTGTGAAAAGCAATAACATGATCGTTACATTGGTGCGGGAAACAGAACTAAAACGTTTTTACAGTGGTCAATACAATGAAAATTTGGGCGAATATATGGTAGTGGGATTAGATGGATTAATTTATTCATCAAGTGATCCTGATAGAGTTCTGTCAAAACTATCAGATGATGAAATGACCATCTTAAATGATGATAGCAGTGCAGAATTGGATTTAGAAAAATGGACACCTTTCTCTAAATCAGGATATTTTGACTGGTTTTACATTATGAATATCAACGAACGCGGAATTAATGCGACGGCAAATAAAATTCGTTTTGTATGGATTATCTATATTATTATTTGTGTTATGATTGAATTGATTTTGATTTTTTTCGTTTCTAAATGGGTTTACGTTCCGTTAAAAAGGTTAAGGGAAAAATTTGACATAAAAGGAACCGTTGAACTTGGCGGAATTGAAAATATGCTTGATGAATTAAAAGTAGATAATACCAATTATATGCGAATATATGACTCTCTGTACCAAGTTGGGCGGGGGATTGATATTAATAAAAGTTTTTTAACAGGTCAGGGAGAATTGGGCGTTATTATTATTCGGGGACAAAAACTCGGGCTTTATTCGCATGAACTGTTGAAATTAATGCTTAAAATCGATAATTGTTCGGTGGATTTTATTCAGATGGATGAGCATGAAATTATAGGTGTGGTAAAATCCTTGGACAATATTGAAAAGATCAAAGAGGCGATGAACAGCGTTGCGCATCGGTTTTTAGAGATGTATAGCTTAAGTGTGCTGATAGGAGTAGGTGAATTTGTTTCATCGGAGGATAAGCTGAAGCATAGCCTGGACTCCGCTTACTATGCGATTGATTATGGAAATTACAACGGCAATGATTTAGCGTTGCTGTCAAATGATGTTGAAAATAAGCAGTACAGTATCTTTATAGAAAAGGAAAATATTGAAAGAAAATTAGTGTATGCTGTGGAACAGAATGATGCGGAGGAAATAGAAGCCGTTATTACAAATATATTTGATGCCAATAAGGAAATACCAAATATCTATAAATATTCTCTTTCTATGATGCTTGTGAACATTTATTTTACCGTAGGAAATAAGACGGGAAGTTGGACATTAGATTATGGAATGCTTGCCGATGAACTGAAATATGAATATGATTTTAAGTTGCTTAGAAACTTTTTTATTCATTTATTCACGGGCTTTATTTTGGAAAAGAATGAGCAGAATAAGGATATTGTAATAAAAAATAAAATTATGCAATGCATACAGGAAAACGGATTAAACCAAGATTTTACACTGGAGGTCTTGGCGGAGAAAATGGGTTACTCGCCGGCATACATGACGAAGCTCTTGAAAAAATATTTTAATGAGAATTTTACACAATATTTGATTAGTTACAGGATTGAAAAAGCGAAGGAATTGCTGCGGCAGACCGATAAGAGTATTGAGAGTGTGTCAAAGGAAGCGGGTTTTGGAACCTATAATAACTTTGCGAGAATTTTCCGAAAAAAAACAGGTGTGTCGCCCAGTGTTTATAAAAAGAATCAGTAGTATGGAAAGCTGTGTATCCGGCGCGGATATGCAGCTTTTCACGTTATTTGCGAATAAATGGTCGATAAAAGCAGCATGGGATTTAAAATGCATTATAAAAAAGCGGGTTTATGCAGTGAATACCAGTATTTTTATATTGAAAAATAGTTCCAATCAGTTTAGAATAAAAATGTGAACGCGCTAACGGAAACAAAATTCAAACCAAAGGGGAGGAAATTATGAAAAAATATGTAGAAAAATGGCTGGGATTATTATTATCATTCTGTATGCTGTTGTTGGCGCTACAAACATCTGTGTTTGCGGCGGGCGAAACAAATTTGTGTGCGGGAATCGTACCGACACTTAGCCAAAATGGGACCAAGAACGAGACTTCCGGCGCAACACAGGCGGCGGCATTGACGGATGGTGTGATTGCAAATGGATATAGCAATTCCGCTTGGTTTTTGCGGTCGGATGTTAATGTGGATATTGTTCCTACTGCTACCTTCGACCTCGGTGAGACGAAAAAGGTAGGCAAATGGGTTGTGACGGGAGCAAGCGCAAACGCTTATAATACGGCATTTGCCAAAGAATATGACATATCGTACAGCACGGACGGAGAGAATTGGGAAATAGCAGCGTCCGTAAAAGGGAATACAAATTATGAGAACACGACGACCTTTGCCAATATAGAAGCCCGCTACTGGCGTTTGACAGTATATTATACAGGAGAGATGAATGCTGCGGATACATCAAGTGGAAACGAATATGAGCAAGTGCGGATTTCTGAAATAGCAATGTATGAAGGCGAAGAGATAGCCGTTGAGGACTTCGATGTGAAGGTGACAGCACCCACAGCATTTACTGAGTTAAATGAAGGGGAAAGTCTGGCGCTGGAGGCGGCGGTATCTGGCAATAAAGAAGAGGTAACGGCAGTTGATTTTTCTGTGGGCGGCGCGACGATCAGCGGTGTGAAAGAATCTAAATTTTCATACATTGAACAAATTCCGTTTTCTTCAGAGGAGCAGGCAGCTAAATTGTTTTCTGCACCGGAAGATGCGGTAGGACCAATCACCTGGTCCGCTGATCAAAATGTTCGTCTGGTACATAAGGGTAAGGCAGAACCGGTTGAAATTACCAAGTGGTTTGTGACGGATGATCCGCAAAATCCATATTCCGCAACGGGTACGGTCTCGGTTCAATATGATTTATGGTATGATGTTGTTCCTTGTACGACGCTGATGGAACTGTTGGATTCAAATGGAAATCCGGCAGTTGGACTAAAAATAGATACTTCTGCCGGTACCGGGACTTTTAGCTGTAGCGACGGAAGCGGTGAGACTACCGAGGATATTCCTGATGTTTATCCGGGAAAAAGTCAGTGGACTACGCTGCGATATGATGTTGACACAGAGAGCGGT
>CBCTHD010000078.1:0-8310 GCA_965146615.1 uncultured Clostridia bacterium | reverse complement strand
TCAAAGGAGACTTCCACCGGGCCGGATGCGTTCGTCAGCGTCGTATTGTCCAAAGGTGCCGCCGTGGTGCCGTAATTGTTAAGGGATATTGCTCTCCAATATTTCACATAGACTTCTCCGGTCCCGACCGTTTTTCCCATTTTGACCAAGCTCATTCTCATTTGATTATATTGACTGGTCGTAAGTGACGCGGTAGAGTGAGTGATTACCTGTTCTCCATCCAGATAGCATGTTATGGTTGTCGTTTCAGCGGTATATGCCACGGCTGCCGTCAGGTAATACCATCTGTTTAATTCCAAGTCAATCGTTTGTGAACCGCACAATGTCAACTTTTGATTTGTTACAGACGCAACGTTAATACCGCAGAAAGTCCACCTGCCTTCTGCACTGTTACTCGAGGTAATCATAAACGCTGTTTCCAGCGTCCCCGTATAAGTCCCCCGGCCAATTAGGGCAGCTTCCCGGGCTGTTGGGGCCGGATCTGCGGATATATACTCCATTTTCAGCACATTGGTCTCGCCATCGACCGGATCTTTCACCACGGTGAGTTCCATATCCGTTGCAGCTTGAAATACCGAAGCATTTGCCGTAAAATCTGCTGTTGATGTTATGGTGTCCCCTTCCTCGTATGTCGAAAAATCCACATTGGCAATATACTGTGCCACGGTGGGTGCAGCAAAAACTGCAAGATTCCCCGCCACGATACACATCATACATGCCAATCCCACCGATGCTAATCTCATAAACTTTTTCATCACTGTTATACCTCCCAATTTTATTTTATTATTTTTTTCGGCGCCCCTGCACCGTTATTTTTTTGCATAGAGCTCGATTTCGTTAATATTGTTCCACCCGTTTGGCGTTCCGCTGTAGCCGTGGCAAACATAACGCACATACCGCCCTGTGGCTTCTTCCACCTTGTGCGTTTCCATGCCGGTGGTCATCGCGGTACTGTTGCCGCTGTAAATGGTCTTCCAGTCTTCCCCGTCTTCGGAAATCTGAATATCGAACGTATAGCTGCGTGCGTCTCCCGATGCGAAGGATAGGGAAACAAAATTCACGGTTTTGCTTTCTCCCAAATCGACCTCAAGCCACTGGCCGTCGCCCTGCACGGTCCATTTGGTGTTCAAATTGCCGTCAATCGCATCCTCCGGCGGATGGTATTCTCCGCTGGCATTCTGGAAACCGCTTGCCGTCGCGCCGACAATCGGCAGTTTCACCAAGCCCTGCGGCGTCCCGACCTCCGGCTTAATCATAAGCTGCAAATAATAGATGCTGTGCGCGCCGCTTTCGTCTTTGACCTCAATTCTGCACAAAGAATTTTCATAGCTTGCCGGCGGTATCACTTCCACCGTGTTCGCGCCGCCGTCCGCCGTAATTTCAGGAATGCTGTCCGTTTCCAGCGGCAGATAGAGGTTGTAGTTTTTAATCGAAGGTTTGAAGTCCTCCAACGGTTCGCCGTCCACATAGATGTTCTCAAGTGTCGGAAGTTCCGCGCCGGAGCCGCTGATCGCCCAATCGTCCAGCGGGACAACCGTTCCGGTTTCCTTCTCCAAGTCCTCTTCCTCCATCACGCAGGTGAACTCCACGCAAATGGTGGTCTGCGTTGCATTTTCAATGTGAACCGCCAGTTTGCTGACGTCCGGATCCGCCGTCTGCCCTTCCGCACGGCCGGATTGCGGCAGCTGCTCCGCCGGAAGTGCTTCAAATACCCCATCCTCAGAAATGAGCGACGCCCGCAGCCGTTTTCCGTTTTGGGTCAGTATCGCCGTCTTTTTATCCGCCGAGATTTCAATGGAAGCGCGCGTATGCATCCCCCAATAGATCTCTGATTTGTCCGTCAGGGTAATTTCGTCCTGAATAATCGCCTTTGTGCGGTTATCCGTCAGCGCAAAACCGCGGCGGGCAGAGGTTACCTGACTTTTATACGCCTGCGTCAAGTTCATGACAGCAAAGCCGCCGGCCGGCTGAGACACATATGTCTCCACCGGGTTCCACGCATCCAGTTCCTGGTCCGGTGCAATGGATGGGTTGATATACAGCGTATTGTGCCCCTCCGCTTTCACCCGATAGACGTCATACCGGTTGTGCGGCGTGCTGGTATAGGTAAACTGGTCGGTTCCCAAATCGCACGCCCAACGCTCGCCCATGGCGTCCATCACAAAGGTGCCGGCGTCATAGTGCATATGGCTTACATTGTTCTCGCCGCCGTGGAAGGTCAGATAAAACGCGTAAGGGTCTTCCCATGAGCTTCTAAAAGAGCCTGTTTCCACCTTGCGGAAGTATTTATCAAGTTCCATTTCCTCCGCTTCCCCGGCGTTTTCATATAAATCCGGGCGATACCAGAGAATATCTTTAATGTCATTGGTAATTTCCCGCGCTTTCAGACCTTGCAGCCGCTGCGTTGCTAAGGTCGGCTTATCCAGCCGATTTGCAAAGAAAAAGGTCTCCGGCATGTACTGTTTGCTTTCGTTGCCCGCGTCATGGTAGTTAAACTTTCCGGCCGGACCGTTCATATAGGTGGGGAAATCTGCCAGTTCCGCGATTCCCGGAACATAGATGTAATCGTAGTCCGTTCCCAGCGCGGTGCCCAGTCCTGCAAAAATTTCTTGTAAATATCCGGCGGAAATCAAGCCGTAGCCGACGCCCTCTTCCGAAGCGCCGTCCGGCGCGTAGGCCGGCAGCACATTTTCCAAGCGGTGCAGCGCTTCCTCTATGAAATTCGTACAAAATTCTGTCTCATACTCGTCTGCAATGGCGAGACAAGCCAAAATGATGCCGCTGTTGACCCAGGAATTCCAGTTGGAATCTCCGCGGGTCCATTCGCTGAGAGCCGCCGCTCCCCGGGACGCCCAATAGGTCGTGGAGGTGTCGTTGGGAACAAAAGTGCCCTGGTACTGCTGCCACATGGGCGTCAGACCGAGTTTGTAAATTGCGCCGGCGATTTTGTCCCGCTGGCTCTGGGTAAAGTAGTCGTAGCACCAGTCATAGCCAATCGCAACGGCAGTAAGCATCGTTCCGGTGTCAAGCGCGTGCTCCGGGTGCCAATTAATGTAATCTGTTACGCATTCCAGCTCCTGCCACATCCGTTCCGCGTATTTCGGATCCTGCTCCACCTGATAGACCAGCCCCAGGGTCAAAACCCGCGCCCTGACCTCCTGGCTCACATAAAGCAGCCGCAGACCGTCGCGCAGTTCCCAGCGGGGCGGCATGGTTTCCAGCGCTTTGTCCGCGCTGTTCTTTTGCTGCTCATACCAGGTAGCCATCAGCTCGTCTGTTTTGACCAGCGTGCGAATCCGCTCGAAATCGTCTGACCGGGCCAACAGACGCGGATGCGCCTCCTCAGCATTTTGCTTCTGTAAATCTGTCAAAATTCTCTCCGCAGTCGGCCGCTCATAATACAATTCGCTCTGCAAATCTGCGATCCAGCTGTCGGTTAATTTCGGAGCGTTCCCGCCGTTTGCCAAAACAACCATTCCTTCCTCTTCCTGATATTGTAAGCCCGCGTATTTCGCAAGCGCATCCAGGGAGATAAAAATGACGTCATTCTTTGTTTTGATTTTAAAATGCATTACTTTATTCGTCCGCTGCCAAATTGCACTGCGATAGACGGAAGCATACCACACGGCGCCGTTTGGCATGGTCATTGTCAAAATATCGCCGTCCGCCTTGCAGCTTCCGCCAAATTGCTCCAGCGTAAACGCAAGGGGCAGATATACGTCGATTCCGGACAAAAAGGGCCGGGTATCCGTGCTGTCGCTGATGCGGACCACTTCTTCCTTATTGATGCATACCTTGTTAATGCCCGTGCAGAACACCACATTTTTTGATTCCGCAGCAAACACCGCGGACGGCAGCGCCGCACAGAGCAGGCACGTCAGCAGCAGCCACGTTACAATCCGTTTCATCGCTCCACCACCTCTTATTGCATGAAGCGATCATAGGCTTCCTGCTGAATTTGCATCATCTCATCCAACCCCAACTGCTGAATACGGCTGACATAGCTGTCCCATTCCGCATCTATGTCGCCGTCGCCCATCGTCCACTTTTGATATACTTCAAAGAAATAGGTCGTGATGTCGCCGTTGATCTTGTTATACCGTGTGAGTTCGTCCGGATCGTAGTTGAGCGGCGGCAGGTTGTTCTTTCCGATGTATCCTTTCTCTTGATACATCTCCAGACCCTCTTGGGCCTCTTCGCTCATGGCCTGCTTCTCATAATCAAAACTCATCGGGAACCCGATGCCCTGGCATATTGCGCCTTTTTTATTTAAATAGTCTATTACTGCTTCTCCGCTGTTTAACACCTTGTCTGTATACTTCGGCTCACCGTCTACCAAGGTCCAATCTTCGCCCTCGATGCCATAGTTCATCAGGCGGCTTCCCTCCGTGCTGAACCAGAAATCAAAATACTTCATCGTCTCTACTGGATGCTTGTTTGTCTGAGAAATCCCCCAACCAAACTCGGAAACGATTTCTCGCTTGAAATCAAACACCCGCTCGCCGCTGTCCGTTGCCGGCGGCTCAATGATTGCAAAATTAAATCCCTCGATTTTGTCCTGCAACACCTTATTATAGGTCGAGGTAGACGCCACCCAATCGAGTGTGCAGCCGCCTTGGTCGTTGTTCAGGAGCATGTCGCGCACATCGGAATCCCGCGTGAAAATCTCCTGGTCAATGATGCCTTCCTGATACCACTGCTGAATCTCCTTCATGGCGGTTTTGAATTCCTCTTGCACCGGTCCAAACTTCACTTTACCGTTGTCAAGGTAGGAACTGACATGTGCGTTCCACAGCGGAAGCATGTTCGCCGGCGATTTGCCGCGCGAAAAATATGGAATCTCGTCTTTTTGACCGTTTCCGTTGGGGTCCTGCTCCGCAAAAGCAAGCAGCACATCATGCAGCTCATCCTTTGTCTGCGGTATTTCCAGACCAAGTTTTTCGAGCCAATCCAGCCGCAGATACCACGCCTGGCCGACCTTTATCTCCTGGTCCTGAAAATGGGAAATGCCGTAGATGTGACCGTCCGGCGCAGTAACCGCCCGTTTCGCATCCGGATACTTTTCAAAAAACGCCTTGATGTTGGGCGCATACTCGTCAATCAAATCCTCCAGCGGTATGTACGCGCCGGAGGCGCCGTCCTCCATAAAACGGTTGCGGGAAACGAAGCACGCAATATCCGGCCAGTCTCCGGATGCCACCATTAAGTCGTACGCCTCGGCGCTGTTTGACGAAGCCTTTGGCGCAATGTTATTCAGTGAAATGTTGGTATACTCCGTTGCCTTTTGAAAAACCTCATAGCTGTTGTCATAAGTGCCGGAACCCAGATAGTGCAGATGGATAGACAGCGTTAGCGGATCCTCGCTGGCAATATACGGTGAATCGGGATTTACCGCAATGTCGCTTGTGGTATCCCCATTACATGCCGCCATACTAAGCGCAAGCAACCCAACCAGAATGAATGTAACTACTTTTTTCATATTTCTCCCTCTCTTCCTTGGCTTTCATTTATATACGGTCAGCCCTTTACGGAGCCGACCATTAGGCCCTTAATCAAATATTTTTGCAAATACGGATAAATGAGAATGACCGGAATAATGGATACAATCATCGTCGCATAGATGACGGTCTGCTGCGAAACGTTCTGCATGGTGTCCATCGTCATGGAAAGCTCGCTGGACAGCTGCATTTCCACAATCAGCTTTTTGAGCAGCACCTGCAGCGGCACCTTCGCCCTGTCCTTCAGCATAATCATCGGCCAGAAGTAGCTGTTCCAGTAGGACAGCCCATAATAGAGGCCAATGGTGGCTATCGAAGGTTTCGCCAGCGGCAGGTAAATCTGAAAGAGTGTTCTAATGTCATTCGCCCCGTCAATTTTTGCCGCTTCCTCCAGGCTATCCGGCACCGTTTGAAAATAGGTACGCATCATAATCACGTTGAACGTGCTAATGCAAAAGGCTACGATTGCTCCGTGGATGGAGTTGAGCATGTTCATATCCCGCAAATTCAGATAGATCGGAATCATGCCCGCGTTGAACCACATCGTAAACGCTATAAAAAACGAGAAGAACGAGCGGAACCGGAGCCGTTTTTTGGACAGCGCGTAGGAGCCGCAAATGGTAATCAGCAGACTGATGGCTGTACCGACCACCGTCATATAAATGCTGTTTCCGTACGAACGGAGAAAGCCTTCAATTTCCCACACCTTTTTGTAGCTGTCCATCGTAAAGCCTTTGATGGTAAACAGTACATTCCCGCTGACAACCTCGACGCTTTCGCTCAGCGACGCAATCAGCACATAATAAAACGGATAAAAGGTTATCAACACCAACAGGGAAAGGAATATGTAGTTTACCACATTGAACACTTTTTCGCCGCGAGACTGTATCACGTGAAGTCCCTGTTCTTCCTTCTTCCGCTTCTGTTTCTGCTTTTTATATTCTGTATTTTTTCTCAATTCTTGTTTTACCACAGTTCCCCCTCCTTACCACAATGATGTTTCCGTCACCCGTTTGCTGATCCAGTTTGCCATTACCACCAGCAGGAACCCAATGGCCGACTGGAAAAATCCAATGGCCGCCGCCAGGTCGTAGCGTCCCTCCGACAGACCCGTTCGGTACATGTAACTGCTTAAAACGTCCGCTGTTTCATAGGTAATCGGCTGATACAGCAAAATGATAGATTCATAGCTAACGTTCAATATGTTCCCGATACGCATAATCAACATGATGATAATGGTTGGCGCTATCCCGGGCAGCGTGACATGCCAAATGCGGGATAACTTCGATGCGCCGTCTATGTATGCTGCTTCGTAGAGCTGGGTATCAACCCCTGACAACGCCGCCAGGAATATAATGGAACCAAAGCCTGTTTCCTTCCAGATTCCCATGAGAATAAAAATCGTTCGGAAGTATTCCTTTTTACTAAGGAAGAACACCCGCTCACCGCCCAACTTCTCAATGATCGCATTGATGACGCCGCTTGACGGCGACAAAAAGTTGGTCACAAGCCCCGCTACAACTACGACGGAAATGAAGTGGGGAAGATAGGTAATCGTCTGCGCAAATTTTTTGAATCTCAGGCTGCCCACTTCATTGAACAGCAACGCCAAAATGATGGGCGCCGGAAACTGGAACAACAGGCTGTATAGACTGATCAACAGGGTATTGCGGATGCGCGACCAAAAATACGGCCCTTCAATAAATTCCTTGAAGTGCGCCAGTCCCACCCAAGGGCTTTCTTGAATCCCTTTAACGATGTTGTAGTCCTTAAAGGCAATCTGCAAACCATAAATGGGCTTATAAACAAATAACAAATACCATACGATAAGACCGCTCAGCAATAGATACAACTGCCAGTCCCGGCATATATCGCTGACCAATCTGGCGAAATACTTCTTTGAGTGTTGCATACGATCTCTCCTTTTTATTTCCTGATTCTATTTTACACCCCTTTATGCAGAAAAGTAAATACGCAAAATATGACAGTCCTCATTTTTTGCGCATAAACGCGCTTTTTGACCGCCCAGCACAAAAAATGAATATAGCTAAAATTTTGAAGGTTGCAAAAATAGCGCGGCTATGTAATAATGAGAAAATAGAATGGAATGAACCAGAAAGAAAGGAAAGGATGATTTTATGTACCAATTGATAGGGGACGCCACACTGAATGAAACCGTCGCTGCCATTTGCGACCGCGTTTACACCAACGGTCTGCGTTTTGACGGTGCGCTCCCCCTCCGCTCCACCGACGCATGGGGTAAGTTTGAGCTGGGTGGATACGGCGGCTGGACCGACTCGTTTTATACGGGCATGATTTATCTTGCCTATGGCTGCACCCGCGATGAAAAATTTTTGCGCCTTGCGGACCGGTATCAGGACTACTATCGGAAACGGGCGGAAAATGACCCGGATTGGTGCGCCAAAAACCAAGTTTTGCCGTTGGATCATGACACCGGTTTTATTTTTCTCCTCTCCCAGGTGCTGCGCTACGAGCTGACCGGAGAGGCGGAGGCAAAAACATTGGCGCTCAAAGCCGCGGATACGCTGGCCGCCCGGTTTAAACCGAACGGCAACTACATATTGGCCAGCGACACCTGGCCCTGGGATACTGACCCCATTTTTATTGAAGAAAAAAAAGGGCGCATTATTATTGATTCCATGATGAACATCGCCCTCCTGTTTTGGGCGTCAAAAGTTTCCGGAGACAGCCGCTATGCCCAAATCGCCAAAAAACATGCGGACACGGTGCGGACGTATATGCTCCGACCGGACGGCTCTACCATTCCAGCATTCAAATTTGACCCGGTTAC
>CBCTHD010000077.1:0-8326 GCA_965146615.1 uncultured Clostridia bacterium | reverse complement strand
GCTTCGGATGGAAAAGATAATAGTATTGAAACAAAATCAGGAGTTTAAACGACTGTATGCCCGCGGCAAGACTGCGGTCGGACGCCGGGTGGTCGTGTATTATAAACGAAGCGCGTCGCCGCACAACCGGCTTGGTATCACGGTAAGCAAAAAAATAGGAAAAGCGGTGGTTCGCAACCGTATCCGGCGCATTATCCGCGAAGCGTATCGCTTGGAAGCAGATGTGCTCCTGCCCGGCTATGATATGGTGATTGTGGCGCGCGCGCGCGCGGTAAACGCAAAATGCCAGGATATTCGCAAAGAACTTTGTATTTTGTGGGCGCAGGAAGGACGTGTGCGATCGTGAAAAAGCTCTGTTTATGGCTGCTGCAGCTGTACCGGCGGCATATTTCGCCGGCGATTCCGGCGCGGTGCCGGTATCATCCGTCATGCTCTGCCTATGCGGTGCGTTGTCTGGAGGAATATACTTTGTTACGTGCAGTCCCGCTGATTGTGTGGAGACTGCTCCGGTGCAATCCATTTACCCACGGGGGTGTGGACCCTGTGCCGGCGGACCTACAGGAAAGGAATGACACAGCGGAAAAATGAGTTTATTTGATTATATTTCCTGGTTCTTTGGATGGATCATTCAGGGAATCTATTTCTTGGTGAATAATTATGGACTTTCCATTATTATCTTTACCATTGTCACAAAGATGTTGCTGTGGCCCTTGACGCTGAAACAGCAAAAGAGCATGGTCAAAATGCAGGCGCTTCAACCAAGATTGACGGAGCTGCAAGAAAAATATAAAGATAATAAAGAAAAGCAAAACGAAGAAATGATGAAGATGTATAAGCGGTATAAAATCAATCCCATGGCGAGTTGTTTGCCGCTTTTATTTCAGTTTGTTCTGATTTTCTTTTTGTATAAAGTCATTCGTGAACCAATGCAGTTTATTTTAAACATGTCCACGGATCAAATTAACGAGGCAATTAACCAGTATACAACGACGGTAGGCGCCCTGAAAGCAGGCAGTGAGCAAATTGTTGTAGCGGATTATTTGGGACTGCTGGATTTTAACTTCTTGGGACTTAATTTATCCCAAACGCCGCAGCTCACACAAATTAGTTGGAATTGGCTTATTCCGATTATTGCGGCGGCAACAACCTTTTTGTCAAGTAAAATGATGAATGTCGGAATGGACAAAAAACCGGAGCCGGAAGTAAAAAAATTGGAAAACCGCCCGGCGCGTCCGCCCCGGCCCGGAGAAAAGCAGTCCGGCGGCGATACAGCGAACCAAATGACCAAAAATATGACTTATTTCATGCCGATTATGACGCTGTTTTTCACATTTGCATTGCCCAATGGTATTAGTGTATACTGGATTGCAGGAAACGTGGTACAAATCATACAGCAGTTTATCATGAATAAATTCCTCGTGCCAAGGATGAAAGAAAGGGCGGAGATTGAAAATGACCTCGAAAACGAAAGAAAGTATCGAAAAAAGCGCAAAAAGCGTTGAACTTGCTACACAGGAAGCATTAAAAGCGCTTGGTATCACACAAGAAGAAGCGGAAATTGAAGTGTTGGACGAGGGTACGAAAGGGTTTTTGGGACTGGGTGCAAAAGATGCAGTCGTTCGTGTTACCAAAAAAGCGCCCGATGCTGTTGCTCTGGCGGTGGAATTTTTGCGCGAGGTAACCAGTGCAATGGGATTTGACGTGACGTTTGACGCGAAACAATCAGAAGGAAATGTTGTCAAAATTGAAATGTTTGGCGACAAGATGGGACTGTTAATTGGCAAACGCGGCGATACGCTCAATGCGTTGCAGTACTTAACCAGCATGGCGGTGAACAAACAGACCGAGGAGTACACAAAAATTGATTTGGATACCGAAAATTACCGCGCCAAACGCCAAGAAGTGCTGGTGAAGCTGGCAAAAAAATTGGCCGCGACGGTCGTGCGGACACAGAAAAATATTACGTTGGAGCCAATGAGTCCGAATGAACGGCGGATTATTCACTATACCCTGCAAAACAACAATAAAGTGAAAACCTACAGCGTGGGCGATGAGCCGAACCGGAAAGTGGTTATCGCACTGAAATAAGAATTGACACGAGGATAAGAGGTTTCCGGCAATTGTGCCGGAAACCTTTTTTTGAAGCTGTACAGACCAAAATAGCAACTACAGTAGTTGTTTCGTCTGAAATGGAAAACGAAAGAAAGCAGCATAAGCGGAAATACATGGAATTTAGGATAGGAGGAAACGCCGATGCAGGAGCAGGGAAAGCCAATCGCGGCGCTGGCAACGCCGCCGGGAAAGGGCGGCATTGCTGTTATACGTGTCAGCGGTGCGGGAGCAATTGACCATGTGGCAAAACTGTTTGCCGGTAAAGTAAATTTAACACAACAACCGTCGCACACGATACATTATGGTAAAATCAAGGATAATGCGCGTGTAGTGGATGAAGTTCTTGTCAGTATTATGCGCGCGCCACACACCTTTACGGGTGAGGATACGGCAGAAATCAATTGTCATGGCTCCGGGGCGGCGGTGCGGGAGATTTTGGCGCTGCTGTTGGACGGCGGTGTGCAGTTGGCGGGACGGGGTGAATTTACCAAACGCGCTTTTTTGAATGGACGTATGGACTTGTCACAGGCGGAAGCGGTCATGGACGTCGTTCAGGCGGAAAGCGGCAGTGCATTACAGGCGGCGGTAAATCAATTGGAAGGAAAATTGTCCAGCGTATTGCGGCAGCAGCGGGAAACACTGTTGCACGAATATGCGACAATACAAGCGGAGGCGGATTTTCCGGAGGAAGGACTCAGCGGCATAGATGAAGATATTATGCTGATGAAATTGCAAACGGTACGAAGTGCGCTGAAGCAGCTTAAGGACAGCGCCAAAACGGGACGGCTGGTGAAGCAGGGAATTCAAACGGTGTTGTGCGGCGCGCCGAACGCAGGAAAATCGTCTTTGCTTAATGCATTGGTGGGGGAAAACCGCGCCATTGTCACAGAAATACCCGGCACAACCCGCGATTGTATTGAGGAATATGTTGAGTTGGAAGGTTGTACGCTGCGTCTGTTGGATACGGCGGGTATTCGTGAGACGGAGGACCGTGTAGAGCAAATTGGTGTAGACCGTGCAAAGGCGTCAATGGAACAGGCGGATTTAATATTGTTTGTGGCGGATTGTTCCCGCCCGCCGTCTGCGGATGACCGCGCCATATGCAGCGGCATAGTGGACAAGCCGGTGATTTTGGTGCTGAATAAACAGGATGTGACGCAGGGGTGCGAGGAAGCATATAAGGCATTGTTGCCGCATGTGCCGTTTGTGGCAGTATCTGCAAAGGAGCAATATGGTATGGAGGCGTTGTCCGGCGCTATATGCAGTATGTTTCAAATGGGTGCGGTGCAGGACGGACAGCAAGCGTTGATTACCAACTTACGGCACGTGGAAGCAGTACAGCGCGCGCTTACAGCGCTGGACGAAGCAATACACACCATGGAAATCGGTATGCCGGTGGACATGGTATTTGTGGATTTGCAAGACGCCATTTCTGCCCTGGGCGAAGTGACGGGGGAGACGGTACAGGACGAAGTGGTTGACCGCATTTTTTCGGAATTTTGTGTTGGAAAGTAAGCGCATGGTAGGAGGGAAAATCAGATGGAACCATTACTGTTGGGCGTGGAATCATCTTGTGACGAAACATCGGTAGCGTTACTGCGCGGAAAACAGGTATTATCGAATGTCATTTCCACGCAAATTAAAATACATGAGGAATATGGCGGCGTGGTGCCGGAAATCGCGTCGCGAAAACATATAGAAGCCATTGATGTTGTGATGGAGCAGGCATTGGCAGAGGCGGGCGTTGGTTTAGACGAAGTGAACGCCGTTGCTGTAACAGCCGGTCCGGGACTGGTCGGCGCGTTGCTGGTGGGCGTCAGTTATGCGAAAGCGCTGGCGTATGCATTGGGTGTGCCGTTGGTGCCGGTGCACCACATCGAGGGGCACATTGCCGCGAATTATATTGCTTATCCTACATTGGAGCCGCCGTTTGTGGCGTTGGTTGCTTCCGGCGGGCACAGCCATATTGTGTATGCCAAAGGGCAAATGGAATTTGAGATTTTGGGTCAGACCATTGACGATGCGGCAGGAGAAGCGTTTGACAAGGTGGCGCGCGTGATGGGCTTGTCCTATCCCGGCGGTGTGAAAATAGATGCGCTATCCAAACAGGGAAACAGGGACGCCTACCGTCTGCCAACGGCAAAGGTAGACGGATATAACTTTAGTTTCAGTGGTGTAAAAACAGCGGTGATGAATTTGTTACACCGTGCGGAGCAAGTCGGAGAAATAATAAATAAAGCGGACCTTGCAGCATCGTTTCAGGAAAATGTGGTACAGGTGTTGCGGGAACACACCGTGGCGGCGGCGAAGGAAAAAGGCGTGAAACAGATTTGCCTGGCGGGCGGCGTTTCTGCAAATAGCCGCTTGCGGGAAGTATTTGATGAACTGAAACCGGACTATTCCGTTTATTATCCGCCGCTTTCACTTTGTACCGATAACGCCGCTATGATAGCTTGTGCCGGCGGTATATTACACCGGCAGGGCGTGTCCGCGCCGCTGGACTTGAATGCGTATCCTTCGGTAAAGCTGGGCGAGCGGATATTATAAATGTTTCACGTGAAACATTTATGTACTTTTTCTGCCCAACACATATATGTACTTTTTCGCCCCAGCGCACCGGGGTGGATAATTACAATCACAGCCACTATGTGTCTGTAATGTACTTTTTGGCGCAAAAAGTACCAAAAACGTGGGGGGTTCCGATTCCCCCCACACCCCCACAAACGGCCCGCCTGCGGGGAGCTGTCTTGTCGGTACTGTAGTTCTTCTACATAAAATTGGGTGGTACCATTTTATAAACATCATGCGTCTACGTTGTACTTTTTCGCCCCGGCGCACCGGGGTGGTTCCGAGCCGTCTCCCGGCGAGGAACTTCCGAATTGCAAGTACCAAAAACGCGGGACGTTATGTACTTTTTGGCGCAAAAAGTACCAAAAACGTGGGGGGTTCCGATTCCCCCCGCACCCCCACAAACGGCCCGCCTGCGGGCGGGAAGGTTATCCCTACGGGGGGACGGGCTTGACAGCCGAAGGCTGGAAATAGTCCCCGCTCGTGAAAAGGGTTACCCCCGTACCCTCTGGGGCACACAGCACTCTCCACAAACGGCCAGGGGTTTCCGTTCGCTGGAATCCCATAGGCGACTCCTTTTTTCGGCAATATAGAATGGAAATAGTCTTTCTGCGGAAGGAAAAAACGATTTGTTTTTAGTCGAAGGAATGTTTCACGTGAAACATTCCTTTTTCTATTGAAAAACGGTGAAAACCGTGCTATAATATAAGTATATGTGATTTCGAAAAAATGACAGACCGGAAGAGGGACAGGACATGAGTAAAGTAATAGCAATTGCAAATCAAAAGGGCGGCGTTGGCAAGACGACGACGGCGATTAACCTGTCCGCTGCCTTGGGAGAAAAAGGAAAGCGGGTGCTGCTGATTGATGCTGACCCACAGGGCAACGCAACCAGCGGGCTTGGCATAGAAAAAGACCAGTTTGAAAAAAGTACTTATCATATGATGATTGGGGAAGAAGATATTCACTCCTGTATTCTAGATACGGCATTTCAAAATTTGTCTATTTGCCCGTCCGGCGAAGAATTAGGCGGTGCGGAAGTGGAATTGGTCTATTTGGAAAACCGAGAATTTCGCATTCGCGACGCGGTGTTTCCGATACGGCAGGAATATGATTTTATCTTTATTGATTGTCCGCCGTCGCTGGGGCTGATTACGCTCAATTGCCTGACCTCCGCGGACAGCGTCCTGATTCCGCTGCAATGCGAATATTTTGCACTGGAAGGTGTGTCACAACTCATTTCAAATGTGCGGCGCATTAAAAAGAGCCTGAATCCTTCCATTGATATAGAGGGTGTATTGCTCACCATGCTGGACAGCCGTACCAACCTTGGTTTGCAAGTGGTGGAGGAAGTGAAAGAGGTGTTTCCAAGCAAGGTGTACAGTACCATCATTCCGCGTAATGTGCGGCTGAGCGAGGCGCCGAGCTTTGGACAACCAATTCACATTTACGACAAGATTTCCAAAGGAGCGCAGAGTTATATGATGTTGGCGGAGGAAGTAATGGAGCAAAACCGGTAAAAAGGAGAGATAGAGTATGAAAAAAGGCGGTCTTGGAAAAAGCATCAAAGACGTAGGTCTTGGAGTAGGTCTTGGAATCGGCGCGCTGATACCAGAAACGCCGGACAATGCGGGAGAAACAGTGCGCATCGTGCGCTTATCACAGATAGAACCCAATCCGGACCAGCCGCGGCATATTTTTGATGGGGACAAGCTGGACGCACTGGCGGAGTCTATCAAACAGCACGGTGTGTTGCAGCCAATTGTGGTGAAGGAAAATGAAAACGGATATTACATGATTATTGCCGGAGAGCGGCGTTGGCGCGCGGCAAAAAAAGCGGGGCTGAAGGAAGTTCCGGTGATACTACGTGAATTTGATGAAAAAACCATTGCTGAAGTATCACTCATTGAAAACCTACAGCGGGAGGACTTAAACCCGTTGGAAGAAGCGCAGGGATACCGGAAATTGATTGATGAATATAAGTTGACACAGGATGAAGTGAGCCAAATTGTGGGCAAGAGCCGCACGAATGTGACAAATATGCTGCGCATTTTGAACCTGTCGGAGGAAGTGAAACGCCTGGTGGAACTGGGCGAGCTGTCCGCGGGTCACGCACGGGCGCTGCTGGGTATTACGGACGCGGCGCAGCAAGCGGAGGCTGCCATGCTGGTGCTGGAAAAAGAACTCTCTGTGCGGCAGACGGAGAATTTGGTGCGCGGCTGGGTGCAAAAGAAAGCGGAAAAGGAAAAACCCAAAAAGAATTTGGCGGCAATCGAATTGCAGGACAAACTTAGTCAAAAATTGGGCACCAAGGTGCGCATTCAGGAAGGAAAACAAAAGGGTAAAATCGAGATTGAATTTTATGATAAGGACAGCCTGAATAAAATTGTTGCCTTGCTGGACCAATAAGAATAAAGAAGGAACAATTGGGGAAACCCATGAACATAGAGGAGGAACAGAGATATGCTGGATATCAAACGAATCCGGACGGATTATGAACAAATTATGGAAGTGATGAAGGTACGCGGGGAGAATGTGGGCGACATCGGCAGAGTGGTGGAATTGGATAAAGAAAAGCGCGCACTGCTCAGCGAAACAGAAGCGCTGAAAGCAAAACAAAATGAAGTTAGTCGCAAGATACCGGCGCTGAAAAAAGCGGGGGAAGATGTGCAGCCCGTATTTGAGGAAATGAAACGGATTTCGGAACAATCCAAAGAACTGGATCAAAAGATTCGTACCGTGGACGAAGAACTGCGCAGCTTGATGATGTGTATTCCGAACATACCGCACGAAAGCGTGCCGGTGGGCGAATCCGATGAAGATAACGTGGAAGTCCGCCGCAGCGGGGAACCGCGCCAGTTTCCCTATGAACCGTTGGCGCATTGGGATATTGGGGAAAATTTGGACATTATCGATTTTGCCCGCGGGGTCAAAACCTCCGGCGCACGGTTCACGTTTTATAAGGGGCTGGGTGCGCGGTTGGAGCGTGCGGTGCTGAATTTCTATATGGACAGCCACAGTGAAAACGGCTATACAGAGGTGCTGCCGCCCTATCTGGTGCGCCGCGAATCCATGGAAGGGACAGGGCAACTGCCCAAATTTGAAGAGGACGCCTTCAAAACGGCAGGGGAAGAATATTTCCTGATTCCGACGGCGGAGGTGCCAGTTACCAATATGCACCGGGAAGAAATTTTAGACGGCAATACGCTGCCGCTGAAATATTGTGCCTATTCGGCATGTTTCCGCGAGGAAGCCGGGTCGGCAGGCCGCGACACGCGTGGATTGATACGCCAGCACCAGTTCAATAAAGTTGAATTAGTGAAGTTTGTGAAGCCGGAAACTTCTTATGAAGAGCTGGAAAAGCTGACAAACGATGCGGAACAGATGCTGCAAAAGCTGGGCTTGCCCTACCGCGTGGTCAACATATGCACCGGCGACTTGGGCTTTACGGCGGCGAAAAAATATGACATTGAAGTGTGGATGCCGAGCTACGGACGCTATGTTGAAATTTCTTCCTGCTCCAATTTTGAGGATTTTCAGGCGCGCCGCGCGAACATTCGCTATAAAGATAACCCGAAGGACAAAGCGCAGTTTGTCCACCCCATTAACGGGTCCGGGCTGGCAATCGGACGGACGGTGGCGGCAA
>CBCTHD010000076.1:0-8359 GCA_965146615.1 uncultured Clostridia bacterium | reverse complement strand
ATTAAAAATTTTTAAAATTTTTCCAACCAGCATTTGTGTATTTATAAAGTACCCACCATCCCACCACTCCGGCTATTATTTCGTCCGGCTCTATATATCAAAAAAGCGACCCATCATGAGCCGCTTATGTTATCCGCCGCGCCGAAAGGAGAAAAGTGCGCGGCTATGTTTATTTACGGAGGATTCGTGGAAATACGTTGTTCCCCATTCATCCACAATACCATTATATCACGTTTATTTTTCCCAAAAGGACATTTTTCAAAAAAGTTTTAATTTTTTTGCCAGTTTATATAAAACCTCGCTCCGGTATCTGCTCCAGGTCTTTTGTGATGGGGAAGTATTTCTTTCTTTCCTACTTCTGTAATAACAAAACACCCCATAATCCATAAATGCCTCGTACGGTTCAAATTCTTCGCCCGTAAACGTATTCCCATATTTACATTTCATTTCCGCCATCACTTCCTCAATCGCTTCTATCCGGCTGTCAATCGCTGCTAGTGTCACGGCTTTATCTTCTGTAGGATTGCCGGTTCTCCCACTTCGCGGCATTCCATCAGGGGGTGCCGGGCTTCCGTATAAGATTTTAGTTCGTCTGCTTCGCATCTCGCTATATCCTTTTACCATGTTCAGCATTTCCATATATAAAAAGTGATCTTCCATGTAATATTTGCCTTTTACCTGGTAATTCCTCGGCACTTGCAATCCCCCTTAAAATCTCAATCCTCACTTGTAAATGTAACTGGTAGAATCATCTCTGGCAAGAAATTCACTTCATAATGATACTTGTCTACTTCTGCTCCACCGATGTCCTCAACGACATATAACGTCCACTCATTCAATCCGACAAAATGCTTTTTATATTCATTTGGACCCGTTTCACATATAATTTCAAGCTGATTGTCCGTATGGTCTACTTTCAATGAAAACGCTGCCACCAGTTCAAACATAGGTTCGTCGGTTCTTGCATTCAATACGGTTAGTCTACGTATCACATTAAAATTATCTGCTTGCTGTGACACATTGTAGGATACCCGGTTTGCTTCTCTGCAACCACACAGCATTCCTGCTGCCAATACTATTGTTAAAATCACCGTTATTACTTTTTTCATTTTTGTATTCCTCCTTCAACAAATCATCTCCTACAATTCATACAATACTGGTAAGCATCTATCTGTCCTTCCAAAAATTTAATGCGTCCCTGCAACTCTTCATTCTCCTTTTCTAGCTGTAAATTAGCAGAATTCATTCCTTCAAGGTCCATTTTCAATTTTTTGATATACGCTTCCAATTCCACAATTTTTTCTTTCTCATCCATCTGCTTTTCCTCCCTAACAATTTATGGCTGTATCCTCTTTCGGTGTCACGCATTACACCACAGTTTATTGGGCAAATTCTGGACATCTTAGCCTTACTGGACATTTAACCGAACATGGGAAGCCGGCACCACTTTAGCCTTATTCGTTTTCCTCATGCCATTTCCATTATTGTTAATTGTCCAGGCAACGCTACATTATTTCCCTTCTCCCTATCTTTTCTTTTTATCATCGGAAGTTGGTTGTCACCGTCAAACGGTTTTCCAAATAAACCACACGCCATATACTTGCCAGTCCAATCTGTAGATTGGCTGCGCGTATCGCCATAAGCAACACACTTTCGCATCGTTCTGTCTCTATATCTATAGGTAATATAGTTGCAGCAATTTTTACACTGTTGCTCACTGCAAACCCCATAGTGTGCGTGCATTGCGTTTATTTTAATCATTGTGCTTCATCCTTCCTCCTTCATTTCTACCCTCGCGGCTTCTTTTAACCTGTGTCTGCCTATTCTCCGTAAAATCTTCTTATCCCTTTTGGTAAAGTTTCCACAGTACTTGCAAAACGGGTTTCCGCACCCTTTACAGCCGCGAGAGTAAGCCTTTTTAAATTTATCCATCCTAAATCACCACCGGCACATCATGTGCCAAATCAAAATAATCCATGCTAGTCCGCGTTGATACATCTCCATATTGATTGGGTACCAGTAATAGCACATGATACTCATACACCTCAGCCACAGTAGCTTTGCGCCTTGTAACTCTATCCCGGTTTACCTCCCTGACGTTGACTGGAATCTGCTGTCCGGGTATGTACTTGCATTTTTCTATTGGTTTGGGCGGATCCGGATTGCCTTGGACTCTGCGTTCTCTTAATCCGAGCCGCACCTGTTGGTAGTTTACAGTTTCCGGTGCTATCTTTAATTCTTTGGCAATCTCTGTCGATGTCTTTTGTCCGTAGTTATCTACGATATATTGTTTCTGTTGTTCTGTTAATTTCACGCCTCTTGCCATTTTGTAACACCTCCTGCAAATATTTATCCTCAATTTCCACACTTGTCATAAATCCGTCATATAGCAGCCATACCTTTCGCGCATAATCTTCTAACGCTTCGCGGCATTCCGGCGAAACCTGACCTTTTAACTCTTGCAAATTTTTTTCAAACTGATATAATATAGGGGCGGGGTCTAAATCCTGATGAATCCCTTTTATGGACTCTGACACGAGCCGTTTTACATTTTTTACTACATCCATCCACTTTTATCCTTTCTTTGGTGATATATTCACCAAGTTTTTCACCACCCCAAAACGCTTTATTCATAAGGCTTTACAGACTTTTTGCGAATTGATGAAGATGATGGAACGCTTTTTTCTAAATAATATATAAAAAAATATTTTTAAAATATAAAATATTAAAAATATAATTCATCATTTCATAATAAAATATATTTTATTTATTATTTATAAGGGTTTAGGGGTGGTGAAATATGTGGTGAAACATATGGTGAAATGGTGAAATAACGCTTCCATAAATTCCCAATTTCAGACTATCATTTATAAACTGCCATCCTCGTCAAAGCTACGCCAAGTTCTTCTTCCGTCAATTCTTGATACTCGTTATGATTATAGTTAAATTTGCATGGCGGCATGGCATAATAACGGATTCTGGAGCGTCCGTCTTGTGAATATACGCCTAATTGTCCTAGGGCGTGTCCAAGTTTTTTTGCATTTACACCCTTGGGCATACCCAGTTCTTGATATATGTCACAGGCTTTCATCCAGTAACGGTCTTCATCATCATTAAAGTCAAAGTAAGTCTCTAACATCAGCTCCAGCTCTGACCTAATTTCATATTCCTTATTATTTTCCATGATGAGTTCTATTTCCGTCTTCGTAAACCAATGGGTTTCCCCCTCCTCCCAAAAATGGACGATTTCGCCCCACAGCTGTTCCAGGTTTATATTGTGGTTAAAATTGACGTCCTTCACGGAGATGGTCCAAAACCGGCGGGTTCCGGTTTCATCTTTTAGGTACTGTTCCTCGTTGACTGTTCCGACGTAAAAAACATATCTCCGGCGGTCTTGCCAAGATTTCCCGTATGGGTATCTTAACCGGTCTTTATCTGCGGTTATATGGGCTTTTAAATTGTCCATATCACTCTTTTTAAAGGTACTTGCTATTTCCCCCAGCTCTGTAATCCAGGCTGAGGTACACTCAACAATGCTGTCTTTGTTGTTCAGCTGCAACGATTTTCCTTCCAAAAAATATTGATCTCGCAAGTGTTCCGGGACCAGTTTTTTAAACCAAGTGGTCTTTCCTATGCCCTGTGGTCCCTGTAGGACAAACATTCCTTGAGAGGAGATTGGCTTGTCGGATAATTGCAGCGCGACGGCAGTAATCATAAATTTCTTGATATACATTCGTTTTAGTTCTTCCTGCCGTTTATCTGTTACCAGCGTGGCGCATAATTCATCAAACCGACTCTTTCCGTCCCATTTTGCATAGGCTTTGCGCAAAAAGTCCTCTATCGGATTAAAGGCATATTCGTCTGCAATTGCGCATAGCTGGGATGTCAATTTCTCTTTTTTAATAAAAAAGTCTTGCTTGATACATTTGTCCTCTATGTCGTTGATAAAACTGTCGCCCATTTCCCCTATATAGGCAAACCGCTTAAAACAAAGTATTTTATTTGTCAACTTATTATATTTCAGCCGGATTTCATAATGGTTTAGAACCGCTTTGACGTTTTCCATTACCGGAAGCACTGTAACACCTATCACATCGCCGGCCTTGTTCTTTTTCGTTTTTATGTATTGGTCACTGAAATGTATGGGGTTTAAGTCGCGATTCACATCTTTCAGTTCGTCCATACATTCCTGCGCAAGTTCCCAGTCATTCACTTTCTCACCGCCTTGTATAATTCCATAATTAATCTGGGGTTGTCGCTTTCCAGAATGTCAAAATGGTATTCTATAATAGCCAGCCGTATATAGTCTTCCCGGGTCTGTCGCGGATTGCTCCACTTTTCTGCGGCTAATCGGTTGCGGTAGTCCCACAGCCAATTGATAAAATCCTCTTTGAGTTTCTTCTCCTGCCGGCGCTTTTTGATTTCATATGAGACTTCCGGATCCTTCTTTGGCTTTTCCAGGTCGAGTCCGAGCCGGAAATCTTCATTGATACGTTTGGTCGCGTTCTCAAAATCAATACCGTATAGCCCCATCACAAAGTCTATGACCGACCCGCCTTTCCCGCAGCCGAAACAATGCCATTTATTGTTTTTTACGCCCAAACTGGCGGTTTTTTCGGAATGAAACGGGCAGACGATTTTGCCCGCCCGGTTTGTCTTGAACCCATATTTGTCAAAGGCGTCCTGCATAGATACCAGTTCTTTTATCTGTTCTGCTACTAAGTTCATGGCATCACCCGTTTTCCAGCTTATTTTTCAGCCAATAATAGCAGATTCCATAGATTAATTTCCCGGTTTCCTCCGGTCGGCAAAAGTTGATGGTTATATTATACCTTGCTTGCCAGCTTAACAGGCTACCCAATAGGGACTTTGGATTTAATTTGCTGATATAGTTATGGCTTTCAATGTCGTTCCATGCTGCGTTCTCTATCAGTAAAAACACCTTGATTCCTTGCGCTTTTGCCCTCAGAAACTCATTTTCAAACCGCTTTCGGTCCACCGTAAAGTTTCCCGCGATTTCATCCAGAGAAGCCTTTCGTTCTATTACTATTTCGTCATGACAGTACATGTCTCCGGTTTTAAAAGAGTAGTCTCCCGTTCCAAGCCCCTTTGACTCATATGCAATTTTGTATTGGTCAAAATAATCTGTAATGTGTTGATTCACCTGTTCCCTGGTATCTACTACCATGCACATGTTTTTCAGTTTTTCCCGCACTTCTTTGTCCGTATATTCCCGTTTCATATGGCACCTCAATTGAAGGGTAAGTCGTCTTCTTCATACGGTTCAGGATTGCTAAACCCATCAACAACCATTTGCCGCTCCGGCATTTCTCCCTCCCAAGGCGGCAGCTTCTCCGCTTGCTTTTGATTGATGAACCAGCCTACTTTTAAATATCCGTTCTCGTCTTCTTTGAGATGGGCAGCACCTACGGCGCCGACCCACCCAAGCAGGTTGAAATCTCCTTCTTCAACATTAAAGCTGTCAAAAAAGTCTGTCATATTCCGGTTAAAATACTGATTTTTTACGATGTAGTGATTGATTTTTATATCACTGCCATTTGGCTTTACCGTAACAACAATCATGGGATTTCCGCTGGATTTTGATTCTGTTTTTTCCACTCCCACCACAGATACCCGGTAATTGCCAGGCTCTAATCTTTTTCTTTCCTCTCTTTTGTAATCATCAAAAATTCCCATTCTTAATTCCTCGCTTTCCAATTTTCAATATAAATCTTGGCCAATCCTGTATCTTCTAAATATCCGATAAACTGCCGGACCGTTTCATCAACCGGGGATATTTCCTCCCGCCTATAGGTTTCCGTACATACGTCTTTACCAGTGTATACAACATAGGTAAACGTCTTTGCCTCCGGCACGCATTCAAAGTACATAGGGTGCTGCGGGCTATCTAAATATTTCCCCGGTTCGTAAGTCCGCGAAAATTTGATGTCATAAATCGTGCCGGCTTTTAATGCGTCCAGCCTGCCATATAACAGAAAATCCAGCCCGCAGATGTTCTTATCCCTATACGCCGCTACTTGAAATTGACTACCTTTTACAAGTTCTCCTACACCGCAAATACCGTCAAACCATTTATGTCCTCTGTCCGGTCTTGATCCATCACAGTATGCCGTCACCATGTTTTCAAATTGGATACCGTCTAACATCGCCCGGTTTGGCTTACTTTTTCCCCGCTTGAGCGTTTTAATCAACTCTGCATGTGCCTTTTTCGGGTCAGCTGCATCGTATTGATACAGCCATGAACCCAGAAGGCTTTGTGTAAGCAAAAATTTAGTTCGCCGGTACATATCCGCCCACCGCCTTGTCCCATTTCAGATTTAAGTCTTTGGTTTTCGCGGTAAACATTGCCTTGATTTCGCGCTGGCTGGTTAAGGAATGTTGGATTCCCTTGATTTTTTGCAGTGCGGCAAGCGCTGTTTCCGCATCTGTTACACTATCCACAATATCCGCTCCCGCTTTTATCGCAGCGTCATAGGTTTCCTTTTCTGCTTCAAATATCTTATTTTCTTCTTTGATGTTTTTTCGCGCTTGTTCAAACAGTTCTGTTAATATGGTATTAGGCGTATCTTCTCCTAACTCCGGCACTTTCACAAGCCCCGCTATGCCATAGCAACCTTTGGCAAAATATTCTTCTGTCGGCGAGAATCCCATATAGCGCTCTCCGTTTTGAATATGCAGATAGCACCCAAGGTCGCACGGTTGCCAAACAATATTCCGCGCGGCTCCTTCACACATTATCCGCTGCTTTACATCGTCTTTCGATTTCTCTTCTACTGTGTGAAAAATATAGATGATGTTCTTATCGTAAAGCGCTTTCAGGTTGTTTGTGAAATTGACAAATTCATTTTTTACCGCGCCGAATCCTTGCATTGATATTCCACCACTTTTTTTCTTATTTTGCGTCGGATTATCCCGCATTGCCCAATCCTGCAAGTATGTAATAAAGCTGCCGCCTGTGTCAATTACCACTGTTTCCGCGTCCTTAAATGCCTGACTTTTCATATCCTCTTGCAATTCCTCATATTTGGAAATGCTGATTGTGGGCTTCCGGTGCTTTGCCTTTACTCGGCTGATTCCATCGTCAAAATCAATCAATATTGGGGTTGGCGCGGATAGCGCGAGTGTCGTCTTCCCTATACCGGGTGACCCACATATAATCATGCTGAACTTTTTACTGCTGAAATCCATTTCATTTGGTTGTAGTACCATTTTTATTCCCTCTTTCTTTAAAATAAATAATATGGATACCCCTCTACCCTCCGGCTCTCCTCGGCGTTTTTATAGTACCGAATATCGTCCTTCAAATTCTCCACTTCACATTCTAAATCAAATATTTTTTCCTCTAACTCCTCATATGTCGGTTCATCAACCGCTATCTGCCTCACCCATTCGCACAACCTGCAAATCCTATCACAGATGGCATATTTCAATCTTTTATGCCATTTCATCTTGACAAATCCCCTTTCCGGGTGTATTATAAAGATAACCTATTTTTTCTTAGTCCGTGTTCCCGCACGGGCTTTTTTCTTGGTATGCCTTTTCTCTTTGCAATGCTTCTAAATAGCGCAGATATGCTAGACATGTGTTTGCCTTTAATAAATTTTCATTCGTGCCATCAAGCCATATTTTATAAACCTTATCCGGTAATCTCTCACCTTCCCATCCATCACCAAATATTTGCACAGTAACGCCATCCGTATGTCCGGCATAATCCAGGAAAATAGTTGGTCCTTTAGGCTGACTTATCCTTATACATAAGTAAAAAATTTTAAGTATTTTATTATATAGCTCTCTTTTCATCCCCGTCTCACCTCCCACGCTATCCGCTTTATTTCGTCCGCGCTTATGTAAACCACGCCCGATTCCTCCGGTATCAGCCTTTCCCATTGTTCCCGCCAATACCTTTCCTGCTTATGCTCCTTCCGGCTCTCCCATATCCAACCGATGATGGCTCCCACCATCGCTAGATACATTGGTACTAGCAATATGATGTTTGCCGTTGTCATTCGTTTTCACCCCCCCATTCCACAAACTCGCCATCCTTAAGTGAATAATAAGTATCTTCTTTTAAAATTACTCCGTCTATAATCGCTGCTTTAATGGCTATGAGTTTACCATTTGTATCTCTTTCACACACAACTATTGCAGAACCCTTCTTTGCTTTTGCCCTACTTGCATATCCTATTGTAATAGCTACGGAACCAACTCCATCTACGCTTGCCGCTGAATAGTCTCCTGTATTGGTTGCCGCTGAATAGTCTCCTGTATTGGTTGCCGCTGAACAGTATCCTGTATTGGTTGCCGCTGAACGGTTCCCCGTATTGGTTGCCGCTGAACA